>NZ_JAUTXS020000035.1:0-143921 GCF_030658255.1 Pseudomonas sp. RAC1 | reverse complement strand
TGCGCCACGTACTAGAGCGGCTACCGCACGCCTCGTCGGTAGCAGACTACGAAGCGCTGCTACCGTGGAACTGCTCGCCAGAGATGCCACGGTAACTCGTTACCCCACTGTTGGGCAGGTGGGGTTTATGGATCGCGTACCTTTCACACAGAACCTGGCGCGGGACTATGCGCCTCACAAAGTGCGGGTGAATGGGGTATGCCCGGGCGAGATCCACACGCCAATGCTGGAAGCCGGGGTCAAGCGCTCAGGCCGAACAATTGCCGACCTGGACCAGATGGTGCCGTTTGGGCGCATCGGCAAACCCGAGGAAGTAGCGGCGCTGGTGGCGTTCCTGGCGTCGCAAGAGGCGGCGTTCATTTGCGGATCGCTGGTGGAGATCACTGGTGCACAAGCTGTCGCATGACGCAGCAAGCCAACCTGGATGCTACTGGTGCTGGTTGCCTGCATCTCCTCGAATCTCTATTCTCATGATTACACTCAGGGGCATTACGAGAACTGATGGGCTGTCAGCAATTTCTAAAAAAAAGGCACTGCTTTCGCAGTGCCAAACACTCTAGAAGAGTGGACCTGTATCATCAGGAGCATTTACCAAGATTTGCAGAATTTCTCACTGCATATCCTGCCCCTGATGCTGATGGCCGTAGCCAGCAGAATTTATAGACAGTCGCTCGGTGATCAGTATTGATGGAACATATCCTGAATTTTCGCCGCATCTTGCGTAACGGTCAGGGCAAGCATCAGAAGTATGCGTGCTTTCTGTGGGTTCAGGTCATCGCCGAGTACACCTGGGTAAGCGTCGTCAGCGGGAACGTGACCACTGCCGGTCCTCGACGAACGAACCACGACGACGCCTTGATCAATGGCTTTTCGAACTGACGGCAGAATGTATTTGGACTCGCTACCCGCACCGACACCGGCAATGACGATACCCTTCGCTTTGTTCTGAACTGCCGCATCATACATATAGCCATTGTCGTTTTGATAACCGTAAACGATATCGACCTTAGGCAGGCTATCTAGCTTGGAAACGTCAAACGGCGTCTCAGTGGTGTGGCGCTTTTCAACTTTTGTCTCGAAAATCGGTTGCAGGTTGACCAAGGTACCCAGATAGCCACCGGAGGTAGCCTTGAAGGTGTCCAGAGAGTTCGCATCAGTCTTAGTAATGGTACGCGCGGCACCAATGCGATCATTCAACACAACCATCACACCACGGCCTTTGGCGGCAGGCGACGCTGCAACGGTGACCGCTTGCAGGATATTACTCGGTCCATCCGCACCGATCGCCGTGGACGGTCGCATCGAACCCGTTACCACTACAGGTTTGTCGCTCTTGACTACCAAGTTCAGAAAGTAGGCAGTCTCCTCAAGGGTGTCAGTACCGTGTGTGACCACCACCCCGGAGACGTTGTCCTGCTTTAGCACTTCGTTTATACGCTTGGCCAGCTTGAGCAGGACCTCGTTGTCCATGTTGTCGCTGCCCACGTTTGCAACCTGCTCGGCCTGAACAGTGGCAACCTTATCCAAAGCCGGGACCGAAGCAACTAAGGCCTGAGCGGTCAGAACCCCTGGCTTGTAGCCTGTGGTCTGAGTTTCTTGTGCGGCGGTACCAGCGATTGTGCCGCCAGTAGCTAGCACCGCAACGGTAGGTCGTTGAGTAGTTTGTTCAGTGTTGGCCATAACCGATGTGATCGAAGACAGTGAGATTAGCGCTGCCGCAATTCCTACGTTGAACGTTTTCATTGGTCACCTGCTTTAAATGGTTACAAAGGCAGAGAAAATGGGTTTTAGCTTGCATCCTGCAATGTTTTATTATTGAAAAACCTTAACAACGTGCAGCAACATCCAGCCAACTCGCAACATGGTCTACTTTTTCCAAAAACTGCTGCAGTTGCTGCCTGGACAGCTGTACTGAAACGCCATTATCCAAGGGATGAAAGAGATATAGTGGAACACCTTCAAGTGCCTGATCGAGGACCAGAGTTATTTCCCGATCCACGTCGTTGACCAACGCGAGCGGACTTAGCGCACCTGGCACAACTTTAAGCACATCGAACAACTGCTCAGTCGAGGCCAACGACAGTCGGCTACAACCCAGCACACCACTCAATCTTGACAGGTCGACTGCCTTATCGGCCGTCGTCACCACCAGATACAACCCTCTCTTCTTGTCGCGCAACAGGAGATTCTTGCAGCGCATGCCCCGCAATCTCATTTTGAGTTGCCCGGACTCTGCCATGTTATAGATTTTTTCATGGTACTCGACGGGACATTCGAATTCGTCTCCCGTCAACAAACTCAGCAATTCGTAACTATTCATCTGACTCTATAAACAATGGACGGGGCGCTCGCGCCCCCCTTTCAAACTCAGGCCCCGAATACCGGATAAGAAGCTTGTTCGATTGCCGCCATGGCTTCAGCCTTCGTCATCAGGCCGGACTCCTCCATGATTTCCAGCAAAGGCCGGCCTTCTTTCACCGACTGGCGTGCGAGCTTGCTGACGTTGGCGTAACCCAGCTGTGGAACCAACGCCGTAGCGACCGCCATCGAGTCTGTCAGGTGCTCCAAATTCCGCGCTTCGTCGGCAACAATCCCGGCAACGCATTTTTCGCGGAAACGCTGGATACCTTGAGTCAGCAGGGTGATGCTGTCGAACACGCGAGAGGCGACCACGGGCTCGAAGTGGTTGATCTCTAGCTCACCGTACTGCACAGCCTGTGCTACCGCGACATCGTTGCCAATGACTGCGAAGCTAAGTTGGATCATCGACATTGGCAGAACAGGGTTCACCTTGCCTGGCATGATAGAAGAGCCAGCCTGGGCTTCAGGTAGCTTCAGCTCACCCACGCCGCCGACCGGGCCCGATGAGAGCTTGGTCAAGTCGGCGGCGATTTTGGCCAGTGAGGCGGCACAAGTACGCAGTTCGCCCGAAACGCGGCCGAAAACATCCATGTTCTGCATCGCATCGAAGGGGTTGGCCGGGGCTTGGTAAGCGACACCGGTGATCTTTGCCAGATGTTGGTAGACCGCCGCACGATAAGCCTTGGGCGCCCCAAAACCGGTCCCAATAGCAGTACCGCCCAACGGCAGCGTATGCAGTTTTTCGCGCACTGCACCCAACTCATCGGCGAGGCGATGAGTCAGCGAGGCATAGCCTGAGAACAGCTGGCCCAGACGCATGGGCTGCGCATCTTGCAGGCAAGTACGACCAAGATGAAGGATGTCGGCAAACTGCGTGGCTTTGGCGTCGAACACCTGGGCCAGCAGCCGTACTTCGTCTATCAGCCCAGCGAGCATGGCGTGAGTCGCGACTTTCAGCGCTGCGGGGTACACGTCATTAGTCGACTGCGAGATATTGACGTGGTCGTTGGGGTGGACCACCTCGTAGCTACCCGCAACATGACCGAGCAACTGCTGGGCGCGGTTGGCAATGACCTCGTTGAAGTTCATGTTGGTCGAGGTCCCGCCGGAGCCTTCCAGTAGGTCAACGATCAGCGAATCGTCACACTCTCCTGCGATCAGCGACTGGCAGGCTCGGGCAATGGCTTCAGCCTGGGCGTCCTGAATTACCCCGCAATCAAGGTTGGCCAACGCTGCGGCCCACTTGCATTGGGCGAAAGCATCGCGAAAGGCCGAGTAATGAGCGACGGTCAGCGGAGACACCCGCAGGTTGTCGAAACCGCGTACGCTATTGACCCCGTACAGTTTGTCAGCCGGGATCTGCACAGCGCCTACATAATCTTGCTCGACGCGCACGTCGACATGGTCAAAAGTACTCACGGGTATTCCCCTCATCGATATTCACTAAAGCCTCTACCCCTTTGCCCAGCGCCTTGAGCCGCGGCAGGAAGGAATCGAGGATGACGGCACGGGCCGACTCGCAGGCATCTGCGAAGAAGGCGCCGTATTCATTACGCCTGGCCACCAGGTACAACGAGCGCTCTAGGCTCAGCTCGGGGGCGAGGTGAGCGGTGACGTTGTCCACCCAGGGCATGGCCTGGAGGAAGCACATCGGGCTGGTCACCGCCCAACCGATGCCTTCGGCGACCATGGCAGTCAGGGCGTCGGCGTTATCCAGTTCCAGGCGGTTGGGCACACGCACATTGAGACCCCGCAGATGCCGGTCGATCTGCAAGCCAACTTGCGAGTTGCGGTTGAAGCGCACCACAGGCAGTACGTTCGCCATCGCCCGCACATCGTCCAGACTATTCAGTTGTCTGCCGGCAGATTTCGGGGTGATCACAAAATAGCGCTCAGTTAGCAGGCGATAGCGGATCACACCGTTTGCATCCATCAACGGGTCGCTGGTCACGATCAGGTCGAGATCACGCCGCAGTAACGACTCTCCTTGTTGCGGGCTCAGTCCCGTACGCACCGATAACTGCGACACTTGGTTGAGCAGATGGCGAGTGAGCAGGGAACCACAGGTGGAGGCGAACGAGTCCACCAACCCGAGGCGTAGGTCGGGTTTGACGCCGCGACCGGCATCGAGCACCTGAGCCTTGAGGTTCATGAGCTCCTCACTGAGCAATGCGCCTCGATGGCGCAAAGCCAGTCCGAAAGGGGTGAGCGCCAGAGGGCGGGTCGTGCGGTCGACCAGCACCACACCGAGCTCATCCTCCAACTGGCGAACCATCTGCGACACCCCGGACTGCGAGATACCCATGCGATTGGCTGCACCCGACATGCTGCCCTCCTCTGCCACGGCGATGAAAACCTGGACCGCATGCATGTCGATCAGTCGGTTGCTGGGCATGGGCTTAACCTCTTCCAAGAATCAATGGGCGTCGGCCGAGACCGCAGCCTGCGCATCGGGGGTTACAGCGGCAAGCTGCTCTTTGCTGGTCTCAGGCGCGAACAGATGGCAGAACACACCACCAAATACCAGCACACCCACGCAGACCCCTAGAGCGGTATGTACCCCAAGGTGTTGCACTGCAATCGGCAGCAGGAAGGTGGCAAATGCCGAGCCAAAGCGACTCGCAGCGACTGCCACACCGATGCCCGAGGCGCGCAGATGGGTGGGGAACAGCTCGCCTGGGTAGACGAACTCAAGGTTGACTGCGGCCGCCAGCACGCAGGCGAAGAAGCCGAACGCGATGATCGTTCCCATTGGCCCGAATCCGGCCCAGGCCAACGCAGCCAGACCCACCGCACTGAGGTAGAAAGTACCGACCAGAAACGCCCGGCGCGAGATCCGGTCAATAATCAGCAAGCCAAGCAGTGCACCGAGCATCAGCAGCACGTTGTAGACCAGACCCCCAACGAACTTGTCCTGCACATTCAGCGCTTCCAGTACCCGCGGCGAAAAGGTTCCTAGGGCGAAGAACGGGATCACCTGGCAGGTGTAGAACACACAGCCCACCAAGGTGTTACGCCGCCAGCGCTTGCTCATCAATTCCCTGATGCCACCACGTGTTTGCTGGGAGGGGGACGCTGCCGGCAGGCTCACATGGGGACCGAATTTTGCGTGCACAATGGCCAGCGCTTCCTGGCTGCGACCACGAGCCATTAGCCATATCGGCGACTCCGGCACGCCCAGGCGCAGCGGTAAAATCAGCAATGCAGGTACACCGCTCAACGCCAGCATCAGGCGCCAAGCGTCCGGGCCAATATCGCGAATGGCAAAGCCCACCAGATACGCCGCCACATAGCCTGCGGCCCAGGCCGCTGCCAGCACGCTGAGGAGGCGACCACGGTAACGTCGTGGGGCGAACTCGGTCACCAGCGACTTGCTCACCACATAGTCAAAACCGAGCACTAGGCCGAGCAACAGCCGCAGCACCAATAACTGTTCAGGTGAAGTCACGAAAAACTGCGAAGCCGAGATGACCGCGAACAGCAACATGTCCCATGCAAAGATGGTACGTCGACCAAACCGGTCCGCCAGGGGCCCGGCAATCAGGCTACCTAGAAACAGGCCAGCCAGGGATGCCGCGCCTAATAGACCCATCCATAGTGCATTCAATTGCAACGGCCCCGCCGCCATGCTGACCGCGATGCCAATGATCCCTAGCACGAATCCGTCACTGAATTGACCGCCCGTACCGCTGAACACCGTCCGGATATGGAAGCGGCTCAGGGGGAGGTCTTCGAACGAAACTTGGCTACTCATTCGTGTCTCCACTTGCTTCTTGTAGTTGTGGGCCGGCTCGGGTGGCCGGTTACGAACGAGTCTACGACTGCAGCATCAGCAAAACAGCAGCCGAAAAAACAGTATCAGGAATACTGATACTAGTCGCCAGCCAGCGTGATGCTGAGCGCCAGTACCGTTAGCGACATCGCTTCAGAAAGAACAGGCACTCGTGACAGTATTACCTGAACGGAGCTAAACGAACTCAGGAAAGAAGGCGATCACAAGGCAAGGTGAAGTCGACTGAGCCGAGAGTGTGAGGGTTGAACAAGCCCCCGAGAAGTGAGAAATAAGCAGTGGTCAGCTGAGCTGCGTCCGATCGTGTGGTCTACTGCAACCCCATCATTCGGGTACCGCTCTTCTCGCACCAATGACGTACACTGAAAATCACCGACCTCCATCTGGGTGCGTGTCAGAAATCGTCAATCGTGATCGCCCGATCACCTGCTGCGACTGGGGGCAAAACTGGGGGCATATTTTCGATTTTTAGACCTGGAGCAGGCGTCCTAGAGCCCAGTCAAAATGTTCTTTGGGGATCCTGAGAGTTTGTAGGCTCGATTAAGCGAAGAATTGCCCGTCAATGATGCCCGCTGTCTTCGGAGCGCCCTCCAGCACCGAACCGATCTTGTAGAGGTGCGTAGCGATGTCGATGTCGGATTTAGACCTCACTGCTCCGCCATGGAGCACCCATAAGAATGGGCTGATCAGCAATTCCCGAACACTTCAAGGCTATCAGCATCAGGCTGACCAGCATCCGCTCATAATTTTTGTGTGCAGATGTAAAAAATCATAATGGCATAATGCCCTAAAAACCGGCAAAATCCACACGCCTCCAACGGATTTGAAGGACCGGTTCCCATGACATGGCCTGTCATCCTGAAACTCGATAGTGCAGTTTATTCCCTCAGCGTGGTGCAACGGGCGGTGTATTCCCTCGCTGACATCGTCGCCATCCAAGTATCGGTCGAAGACCAACAAATTGCTCTCGAAGCGCTGCCGGCCCACGCCAATCTGACACTTGCCGCGCGATACGCCAGCACACTGATCCTCCAGCATTTGAATGACTTCGCCTTGCGCGACCATATCAACCGCGAAACCGCAGGGCTGCGTGAGATTCTGGCCCGAGCCGCGCTCGCTGGATGCGGGATTTCCCAGTGACTCTGATTGCAACAGATGCCAGACACTACCGTCTATTACCCTTGCGGTTCATGCGGATGGACACAGGATCCAGCCATGACATCCTGATCACCTCCGACACGGGTGAACACTTGCATGTCAATGACGAGCAATTACGCGCGCTCAGTCAATTCGACGTCCAAACAGGCTCTGCGTTTTACAAGGACTTGCTCGCTCGCCACTTCATTTACGAGCCAGAGCGCCACGACCCCTTTGCGCAAATGGCCGCACAGTATCGCAGTCGTAAGGATTTCCTTTTCCAGGGTCCTGCTCTACACCTGTTTGTGGTGACCCTGCGCTGCAACCATACTTGCCAGTATTGTCAGGTTTCGCGAGCACCACTAAGCGGCTCTGGCCACGACCTGTCCGAGGAAAATGCACGCGCGGCTGTCGACCGCCTGTTCGAATCGAACGCGCCCGCTCTGACCGTAGAGTTTCAAGGGGGTGAGCCACTTCTGGCTTTTGAGCGAGTCCGCCAGATTGTCGAATGGGTAGTCGAACGTAATCGAGTGCAACAGCGCGATATCCAG
This sequence comes from Pseudomonas sp. RAC1, assembly GCF_030658255.1. Classification (NCBI taxonomy): domain Bacteria; kingdom Pseudomonadati; phylum Pseudomonadota; class Gammaproteobacteria; order Pseudomonadales; family Pseudomonadaceae; genus Pseudomonas; species Pseudomonas sp. RAC1. Next base: position 136,082 of record NZ_JAUTXS020000035.1, on the reverse strand, counting down.
TTCGTCATCACCACCACACTGCATCACCTGACGGACGATGTGCTCGACTTCGCAGCACAGCACGATATTCAATTTTCGACTTCGCTCGATGGCCCGGCGGCCTTGCATAACGCCAATCGTCCCACGCCTTCGCGAGATGCCTACGAGCGTACGGTCGAAGGTATCGAGCGGGTACGTGAACGCCTCGGTCACGATGCAGTGTCAGCGCTGACTACGCTCACCTCCAGAAGTCTCGAACAGCCAGAAGCGATCATTGATGAGTACGTGAAACTGGGGTTCTCCAGTATTTCGCTTCGGCCCTTGAGCCCCTATGGCTTTGCCACCAAAAGCGCCCAGCGCCTTGATTACCCGATTGAGCGATACTTGGACTTCCATGACAGAGCACTGACGTACTTGCTGAACATAAATCAGCAAGGCGTTTACCTGTCCGAGAGTTACACCAGTCTGCTGCTGAAGAACATTCTCACACCCTTCTCATCAGGATACGTAGACCTGCGCTCCCCTGCAGGCGCTGGTACTGCGGCGCTGGTTTACAACTATGACGGCTACGTCTATCCGTCGGACGAAGCGCGGATGTTGCTGGAGATGGGAGAAAGCGGACTGAGACTAGGTTCTGTGCAGCAACCGTTGCCTGAACTGCTCGGATCACCCGTCATGCAGGCACTGCTTGCCAGCGGCGTTGCAGAGGCACTACCGGGCTGCTCGGACTGCGCACTCGTTCCCTACTGTGGCGCAGATCCCATCGAGCACTTCGCACGTCAAGGCGACCCGATCGGACATCGGATGTTCAGCACGTTCTGCAAAAAGAACATGGGGTTGCTCAAGCAGGTCTTCAGGCTACTTCGCGACGGCGACGACAATGTGCAAAGGGTACTGCTGTCCTGGTTGAGCAGACGCTCCTACAGCGATGTCCGACTTGCTGGCTACAGGGGCTGATGGTGATGCTGCGAAAGGATACCCATTTCGAAATCCGGCATCTGAACGAACCAAGATTGCTCAAGGTCGTCACGCTCGATGAATTCATCGAACAAGGACTGGCCGTTTGCGCGGGACGTGTGGCGTTCGACGATCTCTTGCTTTGGCTGCCAAACCGGCAACGTTTAGATAGCCCGCAGTTGATCTCATTACCCGTGGGCGGCTTTCTCACACCCGAGCCGTTTATGGGCGAGCTCGAAGCTGCACAACTCCATTTGCATACGCCTAGGGACGCGAATGTTGTGCAGCCCGGAGATGTCATTGCTGTCACACCCGGCAGTACGTTGGTGCGAGTGCTCTATCGAAGAGGCTCGGACAGCAACTTGCTTTTCATGACAGATCGTTGCAACAGCCTGTGCTTGATGTGCTCGCAGCCGCCGAAAGATATCGATGATCGTTGGCACATCGAGGAAAACCTCCGGCTGATCGACTTGATGGACCCGGGCGAGGAAAACCTGGGGATCAGCGGCGGAGAGCCCACGCTCTATCGCACTGGCTTGCTGGAAATCCTGGCCAAGTGCAAAGCCGTGTTACCAGATAAGTCCATCCATGTGCTCAGCAACGGACGACTGTTCCAGGACCCGAGCTGGATCCCTGCACTGACTGCTATCGCCCACCCACAACTGAGCTGGGGTATCCCGCTGTATGCCGACAACGCCGAAGACCATGATTATGTGGTGCAGGCTGAAGGAGCGTTCAGCGAGACAATGCAGGGTCTGTACAACCTGGCACGAGCAGACCAGATCATAGAAATCCGCGTCGTACTCAATCGCCTGACCACGCCTCGCTTGCCTGAACTGGCCCACTACATCTTCAGGAACCTGCCCTTCGTGCGGCATGTTGCACTGATGGGCATCGAGAGCACCGGCTTGGCCAGGAAGCACTACGAGCAACTGTGGATCGACCCGCTCGACTATCAGGAGTGGTTGAGTCAAGCCACCTACTTCCTGTCCAATCGGGGGATACCGGTTTCCATCTACAACCTTCCTCTGTGCCTGATTCCACCTGCTCTATCGCGCTTTGCCCGTCAGAGCATTTCGGACTGGAAGAATCTGTTCATAGATGCCTGCCAACACTGCGCAGCCGTCGAACAGTGTTCTGGATTCTTCAAATCCCACACCGACCGCTGGCAGAGCCGAGGTGTACGACAACTATCGACCGAGGCCTTTAGCGCCTATGCAAGGAGTGCACAGTGAAGTTACTCGACCGTTGGAAAGTCTTGATCAGCAGTATGAGCCTGCTCCCCATGGCAGGCACCGCCCTAGCCCAAGCCGGTCCCATGCCGCTGGCAGATACCGACTGGCAGCCTAGCGACAAGCTGCAACCGCCGGTATTCGCAGATACGCTCAATGCCGCGGATGCCCTGAACATCTATGCGGCACATCGCTCGCACAGTTCGCATCGATCCCACAGTTCGCACAGCTCCCACTACAGTGGCTCAGGTGGCTACAGCGCGCCTCGTGCCTACAGCCCACCTGCTACCAGCACCCGCAGCTACACCGCGCCGAGCAGCTCAACCGGCAACAGCTTTTACCAACCCTCTGGAACCGCCGGCGCGTCAAGCTCAAGTACGTCGAAAACCCGCGCGACCAATGCACAGAAAAACGACTTGGTGACTCGCGTGCAGACCGCGCTGATGGTGCGCCAGTACTATCAAGGCGCAATCGACGGGGTCATGGGCAAAGCCACGCGCGGGGCATTGATGTCCTTCCAATCCGACAGCGCGCTCACCGTGCATGGACGAATGGATACCCCTACGCTGAACGCACTGGGAATCAAGATTCCATAGCTCCGCCAGAAGCATTTACAGACGCCGTGGCGCTATGATCAAAGGTCAGATCCACGCCACGGCACCGCCCCTCCCCCAACACCGCCATTGCCACATGAATCCCCTTCCCCACCACAAACACCCGATACCGAAGATCCCGCTCGCCCCCATAGGGAATCGTATCGATCCAGCTCTGCACCCCCAATTCACCCAGCTCGCGCCGCAACGCCACAGCCTCGTCTTCGCGGTCGAAAAAACCCACGCAGTGGTCATGCCGCATCGCCATGACGTGCTCAAAAAAGAATTGGCAAGCCTCTGACTCACTCGCCGATACATAGATCGGCTCAGCATCCCGCCCGCGCTCCGTATAGCAAACCTGCCAACGCCCACCCACTTGGCTCAGATAAAAAACATCGGACGCCGCGCCCCGCGAACCGATGGCGTAAAGCGACGGGTTGCAGCCTTGCGCCAACAGCTGCGCGGCGAGTTCATCGACAGTCATGGCATCCAAGATGGCGTCCTCCAGAACGTACCTGTGTCGATCTTAAATCACAGGCCCTTACATCAATATTCTCCAGAGGAATACAAATAGGATTTTTTATTATTTTTTAAAAGCACCCGACCCCTTTATAACCCTCTGGCTACCCAATCGTTTATCCACGCCAAGCCGCGTGCGCAACTGATAAGGATCGCCATGCAACTGCTGACCCTCCCCCCCTCGCCGACTCTGGCTACCTCGATCCGGGCGACCGCGCAGGTCTTCGAAGACCCTCGTTCGCAAGCGTTGCTCGCCCATTTGCAACAAGTCGCGCCGAGCGAGGCCAGTGTGCTGGTGATCGGCGAAACCGGCACCGGCAAAGAGCTGGTCGCCCGTCACATCCACCATTTGAGCCGCCGACGCGAAGGCCCGTTCGTGGCGGTGAACTGCGGGGCTTTCTCTGAATCACTGGTCGAGGCCGAGCTGTTCGGTCATGAGAAAGGTGCGTTCACCGGCGCCCTGACCGCCAAGGCTGGCTGGTTCGAGGAAGCCAATGGCGGCACCTTGTTCCTCGACGAGATCGGCGACCTGCCCATGGCGATCCAGGTCAAGCTGCTGCGCGTGTTGCAAGAGCGCGAAGTGGTGAGGCTGGGGTCGCGCAAGAGCCTGCCAATCGACGTGCGCGTGGTCGCCGCCACCAACGTGCAGTTGGACAAGGCCATCGGCGCAGGTCACTTCCGCGAGGACCTGTATTACCGGCTCAATGTGGTCAGCCTGCAGTTGTATCCACTGCGCGAGCGTCCGGGCGACATCCTGCCGCTGACCCGGCACTTCCTCGACACCTACTGCAACCGGCTCGGCTACGGCCAGGTGCGCCTGACGCTCGAGGCCGAGCGCAAGCTGTTGAGCTATGACTGGCCGGGCAACATTCGTGAACTGGAAAACGTCATCCACCACACCCTCCTGGTGTGCCGCAACGGTCTGGTGCGTGATGACGACCTGCGCTTGTCGCACCTGCGCATCGAGCGCCAGAGCTCGGTCCAGACCGCTGCGCCGCAAAGCGCCGAGGATCAGTTGCTGCAGGCGTTCCATCGGTTGTTCGAGGAACAGGCGGGGGACCTGCATGAAAAGGTCGAAGACAGCCTGTTGCGCACCGCCTACCGCTTCTGCCACTGCAACCAGGTGCACACGGCCAGTTTGCTGGGCTTGAGCCGCAACATCACCCGCGCGCGGCTGATCGCCATTGGCGAGTTGGTGGTCAATCGGCGCGGCGCGCCTTCCCTGGCGCGTCCGCAGCGGACCCTGCAATTCTCGATCTGAGCGCGTGCTCGGGATCGAACGCCCTAGGCCACCGCCCGGGGCGCCACCACCTCCTGCTCAAGCTCGCGCACCAGCGGCAGGACCCGCCGACCGAAATACTCCACCTCCTCCTGGAAATGCAGGAAGCCTGAAAGGATCAGATCGACCCCCACGGCCTTGAGCGCGACGATGCGCTCGGCGATCTGCCGGGGCGTGCCGATCAGGTTGGTCTTGAAACCATCGTTGTACTGCACCAGGTCCTCGAAACTGGACTGCGCCCAGTTGCCCTCGCCTTCGGGACTGGCCGCCCCGGCGTTCTTCGCTTCGCTGGCAAAGCCTCGCACCGCCTCGGGGTCGGCCTTGGCGATGATTTCAGCCAGCACCGCCTGAGCCTCCTCCTCGCTGTCGCGGGCGATGATGAAGGCGTTGACGCCGACCTTCACCGAATGACCGTTGGCTGCCGCCTTGGCCCGCAGGTCATCGATCTGGGCCTTGAGACCGGCCACGCTGTTGCCGTTGGTGAAGTACCAGTCCGACACCCGCGAGGCCATGTCGCGTGCGGCCCGCGAACTTCCGCCCTGGAAGATTTCCGGGTGCGGTCGCTGTAACGGCTTGGGTCTGAGGCTGTAGTCGTTGAAGCGGTAGAAGTCGCCGTGGAAGCTGAAGTTGTCCTGGGTCCAGATGCCCTTCAGGGCCCGAATGAATTCTTCGGAGCGCCGGTAGCGCTCGTCGTGGTCCAGCCAAGGCTCGCCGATGGCGCGAAACTCGCCCTTGAACCAGCCGGACACCACGTTCACCGCGATGCGCCCGCCGGTGAACTGGTCGATGCTTGCCAGTTGCTTGGCGGCCAAGGCCGGCGTCCAGGGGCCGGGCAGGATCGCGGCAATCACCTTGAGTTTCTCGGTCGCCGCCAGCAGCGCGTGGCTGATGGTCACCGACTCATGCTGATTGTCGGCCCCGTAGCCTGCAGTGAAGCGAATCTGCGACAGCGCGTAATCGAATCCGGCACGTTCGGCGATCTGCGCCAGCGTGCGGTTGTAATCGATGTCCCAATGGGTGCGCTGCTCGATCTTGCTGACGACAAGACCGCCGCTGACGTTGGGCACCCAGTAGGCAAATTTGATCGCTTGGCTCATGACGAAGTCTCCTGTGGCTCGAAAGTCAGGCCGCACTGGCGACCGCACAAGGGCTGGAGCAGCAACCGTGCCAATAGCAGAAATTATTTCAAATCAATGATTTGTGAAAACACGAGGCGATCCGTACTGCCCTGAAGCACGCACTCTGCTGAACCCCTGACCACCCGGCAACAGCCGCATCGACAAGCACTGCTGCCTCGCTGCCAACAGTGATTCAGCAAGCTGCTGCGCGCGCCACAGCTCAATCGCCCGTCTGAATCACCAAGTTCCTGATTTACTTGGGTTTTCGCAGAGGGCACGGAGTTTGCGAGGCCTCTGCCGACTGCATTCGCATCCTCAGGAGAATTGCCATGACCGCTCACGCCCACGTTCCCACGCTGTCCACCGGCACCGACTACGACACCCTCGCCGCACGCTTTCGACCCCTGTTCGCCCGCATCGCCGAAGGCAGCGTCGAGCGCGAGCGTGAGCGCCGTTTGCCGTTCGAGCCGATCCGCTGGCTCAAGGAAGCGGGCTTCGGCGCCGTGCGCGTGCCGATCGAGCATGGCGGTGCGGGCGCGTCGCTGACGCAACTGGTGCAACTGCTGATCGAGCTGGCCGAAGCCGACTCGAATCTGCCCCAGGCGCTGCGCGGGCACTTCGCCTTCGTCGAAGATCGCCTCAACGCGCATGCCAGCGCCGCCCAGGACCGCTGGTTCAAACGCTTCGTGGACGGTGACCTGGTGGGCTGCGCCTGGACCGAAATAGGCGCGGTCAAGATCGGCGACGTCCTCACCCGGGTGTCACGCCAAGGCGACCAGTGGGTGGTCAACGGCACCAAGTACTACAGTACCGGTAGCATTTTCGCGGACTGGATCGACCTGTTCGCCCGCCGCGACGACACCAGCGCCGACGTGATCGCGGCGGTGCGGACGCGGCAACCGGGCGTCACCTTGAGCGACGACTGGGACGGTTTCGGCCAGCGCACCACCGGCAGCGGCACCTCGGTGTTCGACAACGCCGTGGTCGAGCCAGAGGACATCATCGATTTCGCCACCCGTTTCAAATACCAGACGGCGTTCTATCAACTGGTGCTGCTGGCCGTCATCGTCGGCTCCGGACGCGCTGCGGTGCGTGACTTCAGCAGCGAAACCCGTACCCGCACGCGGGTGTTCAGCCATGGCAATGCTCAGGCCGTAAGCCAGGATGCCCAGGTGTTGCAAGTGATCGGCAAGGCCAGCGGCCTGGTCTACGCCGCCGAGGCCGCGACCCTGCGCGCAGCCGAAGCGGCGCACCAGGCCTACCTGGCCCATTGGGCGGAGGCACCCGCAGCCGAACGAGACGCCAACGTGCTGGCCGAACTGACCTCGGCGCAGGCCCAGGTCGCCGCCGTGGACTTGGTGCTGCGGGCCACCAGCGATCTGTTCAACGCCCTGGGCGCGTCCAGCACCCGCATCACCCGGCAGCTCGATCGCCACTGGCGCAATGCCCGCACGGCCGCCTCGCATAACCCGGTGATCTACAAGGAGCGCATCGTTGGCGACTGGGCAGTCAATGGCAGCGAACCGCCGTATGTCTGGCAGATCGGCGGCGGCGCCCAGGCGTCCTGAACACCGACCTGCGGCCAGCGTCCGAACGCCCCCCAGGAAACGGGCTCAGCCGGCCGCAGGTGCAGCACCGTTGAGATAGTGATCGCCGAGCAGGCGCCGCTGGGTCGGCAGCGCCGGCTCGGCCTCGGAGGGTGCGGGCGCCGGCAGGCCGTGCCCGACCAACTCCAGGTGCGTCTGCCCGGCCAGGCGCACAGCCTCCGCCGCCGCCAACCGAAAAGCGATGGCCGCCGCAGGCGAGTCGTCGGCGCGGGCGCGCAAGGCGTCGGCTGCGTCGATACGAATACGCAGGTCACCGACAGCCGCAATCACCAGCGCTTCATGGCGGGCGCTCTGCCCGCGCAGGTAGTCCAGCAGCGAGGCTTCGACATGGCGGGCATGGGCCAGGTCACCACGGCCTTGAGCCTGTGAAATAGACATGGAAAGGTCCTCAGTTCCAGGCGTGACGGGGTGGCGCGATGCCATTGAGCAGTCGGTTGCCGACCAGGTGATACTTCCAGCGCACCGGATCATGCAGGGTGTGGGTCCGGGCATTGCGCCAGAACCGGTCAAGCCCCTGGCTGGCCGAGACGCTGCGCGTGCCCCCAAGCTCCAGCAAACGACTGGACGCTTGCAGGGCAATTTCGGTGGACAGCACTTTGGCCTGGCCGACGATCACCGACGCCTGCGCCACCCGCGCCTCGCTGGGCTCGGCGACGGCGTCATCCACCGCCTCGCCGGCACGTTGCAAGACCGCCTCGGCGGCGTGCAGGCGCCAGGCCAATTCGCCGATCAGCGCCTGGGCCAGCGGGTCCTGCCAGGCGTGCTCCAGGCCGCTGTCGACCCAGGGGCGGGCCAAGCGCGCCACGCGCAGGGTTTCGGCAAAGGCGCCACGGGCGATGCCAGTGTCCACGGCGGCCTGGATGATCTGCGAGATCGGTCCATCGGCGGTGGGCTGCTCGTAGGCCTTCCAGGCCGGTATCACGGCACTTGTCGGCACGCGCACGCCCTCGATGCACACCTGGCCGCTGGCGGTGATGCGCTGGCCGAAGCCGTCCCAGCTGTCGATCACGCTCAGGCCGGAGGCATCGCGGGGGACGAAGGCGATGTGCGGGCGGTCGTGTTCATCGACGCCTGCCACCGGCACGATATGGGCGAACAGCGCGCCGGTGCAGTAGGCCTTCTCACCGTTCAACACGGCGGTGTCGCCCTCGAAGCGAATCTGCGTCTGGAAGGTGGTCACGTACTGGCTGCGCGCTTCGGAGAAGGCGTTGCCGAAGCGATAGCCCTGCAGCACCTTGGCGTAATAGGCGCGCTTCTGCGCCTCGCTGCCGGTCAGGGCAAGGTTGCTCAGCACCCCGAAGTGGTTCTGCGGCAGTTGCCCGAGTGAAGAGTCGGCGGCGGACACCGTGGCGATCACTTCACTGAGGGTGCGGTAGGACACGCCAGCACCGCCGTAGGCCTTGGGTACGGTGATCGCCCACAGGCCGCTGTCGGAGAAGCGCTCCAGTTCTGCCCAGGGCAAGCGCCGCTCACGGTCGCGTGCGGCGGCCTCGCGGGCGAAATCCGCAGCCAGGCGCTGTGCCACTTCGATGGCTTCGCTGCCGCTACCAATGACCTGCGCCGCACGCAGCGGCGCCGCGCGCGTCTGCGCAGGGAGATCGGGTGAGAGTGCAGTGCTCATGTCTACTCCTGTCGAGTCGAAGGTTCTTGAATCGATTGCCCCTGGCCACCCGCTTTGCCGCCCAGGTAGAAGTGGCGGATGTCCTCGCGCGCAGCCAGCGCTGCGGCCGTGCCTTGCCCCACCACACGACCGTTTTCGAGGATGTAGGCATAGCTGGCGTGGCGCAGGGCGACGTTGATGTTCTGTTCGGCCAACAAAAAGCTCATCCCTTCCTGGGCGTTGAGTTGAGCGACGATGGCGAAGATTTCCTCGACGATCAGCGGTGCCAGTCCCATGGACGGCTCGTCGAGCAGTACCAGGCGTGGCTGGGTCATCAGCGCCCGGCCCAGCGCCAGCATCTGCTGCTCGCCGCCGGAGGTCAGCCCGGCCTGGGTTTTGCGCTTGGTCTTCAAGCGTGGAAACCAGGCGTAGATCCGCTCCAGGTCCTGCTCCAGTTGCCGTCGCGAGGGCTTGCGCAGGAAGCCGCCGCTGCGCAGGTTTTCCTCGATGGTCAAGTGCGCAAAAACGTGACGGCCCTCCAGCACATGCACGATGCCCTGACGCGCCAGCCGATTGGCCGCCACGCCAGCGGTATCCTGCCCCTGAAAACGGACAGTCCCTCGACTGACCCGCGCCCGATCGGCCTGGAGCAACCCGGAAATCGCCTTGAGCGTGGTGCTCTTGCCCGCACCGTTAGCCCCAAGCAAGGCGACGATATCGCCCTGCCCCGCCTGCAACGAAACCCCACCCACGGCAAGAATGGCCCCGTCATAGATCACCTCGATGTCGTCCACACTCAACAGCGCCATCCGCTCAGCGCCGACATCCCGTGCCTCGATCATGTCCCGCTCCTTTTTTGCAGCGCTGCAAGCCATGCGCAGCAAACTCACTTGTGGCTTGCCGCTTACAGCTTGCGGCTTGAATGGCTGACGATTCAGGCACCGGTGCAATCGCGTGGCGTGATGCCCTTTTGCTTGGCGTAGTCGGCGGCCTTGTCGTCGATCAGTTCGCGCAGGGTGGCGCGGTCGGCGCGTACCCAGTCGGTGATCAGGTTCCAGCGCTGGCCATCCCACTGCTGGACCTTCGCCGCGCCGCCACCTTCATGGTCGTTGCACGACAACTTCAGCGGCTGCATCAAGCCCAGGAAACCGATCGCTTTCAGGCGCGCATCGTCCAGGTCCAGGTGCTCCAGCCCCCAGCGACCTTCCTCGCCGTTGAGTGGCCGATTGCCGAAGCGCTTCTGCCCGGCGCGGATCGCCTCCACGGCGATGGCGGCGTTCACCAGGCCCGAGTTGTAGTACACGCTGCCGAAGCTGTGCGGGTCTTTCAGGTCGCTCTTGCCCGCGTCGAGGATGTGTTGCTTGAGGCGCTGGTGGATGTCGAACCCGGTGCCACCGGGGTACGGCGTCAACGCCAGGTAGCCCTTGCCCGCGGTGCCGGTGGGCAGCACGTCCTCGTCGGAGCTGGCCCAGATATCGCCGACGATGCGCTCGACCGGAAAGCCGAAGCGCGCAGCCGTCTTGATCGCCACCGGGGTCGACACGCCCCAGGTACGCAGGAACACCCAGTCCGGCTTGAGCTGGCGCACCTGACGCCACTGCGCGGCCTGCTCGTTGCCGGGATCGGCGACGGGAATCTGGATGTTCTCGAAGCCGTATTTCGCCGCCAGCAACTGCAAAGGCCCCTGGGTTTCCCGGCCATAGGCCGAGTCGTGATAGACGGTGGCGATCTTCTTGCCCTTGAGCTTGTCGAGCCCGCCTTCGCGCTCGGCCACGTAATTGATGAAGGCCGACGCCTCGCTGTAGAAGGTCAGCATCACCGGGAAGTTGTACGGAAACACACGGCCATCGGTGGCCTCGGTGCGGCCGTAGCCCAGGGTGATCAGCGGGATCTTGTCGGCCTCGGCCTTGTCGCTCAGGGCATAGGCGGCCGGCGCACCGTTGGGTTGATAGACGGCCACCGGGGCGCCGTCCAGGCCGTTCTTGAAACGCTCGTAGCACTCGATGCCCTTCTCCGCAGTCCACTCGGTCTCACACTCCTGCCAGACCAGCTTGACGCCATTGATCCCGCCCTCCACTTCGTTGATGTAGCGCAGGTAGTCGATCATCCCGGCCCATACCGGAATGCCGCTGGAGGCGTAGGCGCCGACCCGGTAGGTGGCCAGGGGAATGAACTGTTGATCGGCGCCCGCCTCGGCGCTGGCCGGCAGAAGAGCCTGACCGCCGAGCGCGAGCAGGCTGGCGAACAAGTAGCGATGCAAGGTTTTGCCCATGATGTGCACGTCTTCTTGAAGGAGTGAAAAACTCCTTTCCCGAGGCCGGGTCAAGGCATGTGAGTGAAACAGGTGAGTTCAGAACCGCAGCGGCCAGACCCGTATGCGTTGCCGCGCGGTGGTCAACAAGCGCGCCAGTCCTTCTGGTTCCTTGATCAGCAGCACGATGATCAGGGCGCCGAAAAGGATCTTCTGCAGGTTCTGCAACTGCCCGGCGTCGACGTGACCGTCGAACAGCCATTGCCCCAGGTGACTCAGCAGGACCGGTACGAGGCTGATGAACGCGGCTCCGATGAAGTTGCCGACAATGCTGCCCATGCCGCCGATGATGATGATGAACAAGATCTGGAACGAGCGGTTGATGTCGAAGCTGCCGGCGCTGGCAGTACCCAGGTAGGCGAACGCCCACAGCGCCCCGGCGATCCCCAGGTAGAACGAACTGACAGCGAAGGCCAGGCGCTTGTAGCGCTCCACCGGGATGCCGATGACCGCCGCGGCGGTGTCCATGTCGCGAATCGCCATCCAGTTGCGCCCGACCTGGCTGCGCACCAGGTTGACCGCGACCCAGGTCAGCAACGCCACGCAGCCGAGCGTCAGCAGGTAACGCCCCGCCGGCGTGGCCAGGCTGTAGCCGAACAGTTCCAGGCGTGGGGCGCTGATGGTGCCGGAGGAGGCGTAGTTGTAGAACCAGGGAAACTTGGCGAACACCCATTCCAGAAAGAACTGCGCCGCCAGGGTGGTCACCATCAGGTAGAAGCCTTTGATCCGTGCACTGGGAATGCCGAACAGCAGCCCCACCGCGCCCGCGATCAGCCCGCCGCCCAGCAGGGCCAGCGGTAACGGCAAGCCCGGCACCCGCAGCAACAGCCCATAGGTGGCGAACGCACCCACCGCCATGAAGCCAGCGGCGCCGACCGAGGTCTGGCCGGTGTAGCCGGTGAGCAGGTTCAGGCCCAGGCCGGCCAGCGACAACACGAGGAAGGGGATGAGGATCGCATTGAGCCAGTAGTCACTGCCCAGCCAGGCCAGCCCGATGAGGACGGCCAGCGACAACAGCGGTAAAGCTCGCCAGCGGCGGCGTCGGATGAGGATCACCGGCGCTTCGCCAGCGCCTGAAACAAGCGGTGAAACGGTGGCGGTCATGGCGTCATACCCGTTCGATGACCCGGTCGCCGAACAGGCCGGCCGGGCGGATGTAGAGGAAGATCAGGGCGAGGAAATAGGCGAACCAGGGCGTGATGCCACCGCCGATCAGCGGGCCGATGTAGGCCTCGGCCAGGTTCTCCGCCGCGCCGACGATCAAACCGCCGACGATGGCCCCGCCAATCGACGTGAAGCCTCCGATGATCAGCACCGGCAGCGCCTTGAGCACCACCAGCGAGAGCGAGAACTGCACGCCCTGGCGCGCGCCCCAGAGCAGCCCGGCCACCAGCCCGACCACCCCGGCCACGGCCCAGACGATCTGCCAGATACGGTTCAGGTCGATGCCCAGCGACAACGCCGCGCGGGTGTCGTCGGCTACCGCGCGCAGGGACACGCCGATGCGGGTCTTGTTGAACAGCAGTGCAAGCACCGCCACCAGCACAGCGGCCACCCCGGCGGCGATCAGGTCGAACTGGCTGATCATGATCTCGCCCAGGAACAGCGGAACATCCTCGATCCCCAAGTCCAACGCGCGCACCTGGGCGCCCATCAGTCCCTGGGCCAGGCCTTCGATCACGAACGACAAGCCCAAGGTGGCCATGAACAGGGTGATCTGCGAGCGATTGACCAGCGGCCGCAGCACCAGGCGCTCGATCAACCAGGCGCCGAGGATCATCACCCCCACCGTGATCGCCAGGGCCAGGGCGAACGGCAGCCCTTGCCCCAGCAGGCTGACGAAGGTCAGCGCAGCGAACAGCAGCATGGCGCCCTGGGCGAAGTTGAACACGCCGCTGGCCTTGTAGATCAGCACGAAGCCGATGGCTACCAACGAGTACATCGAACCGGCGAGCACGCCACCGATCAGGGTTTCCAGAAAGAAATTCATCCGTGCGGCGCTCCCAGGTACGCAGCGATCACCTCAGGATTGGCCTGGACCTCGGCCGGCGTACCGTCACCCACCTTGCGTCCGTAATCGAGCACCACCACATGGCTGGACAGGCCCATGACCACCTGGATGTCGTGTTCGATGAGAATCACCGTGGTGCCCAGATCGCGGTTGATATCGGCGATGAAGCGACTCATGTCGCGTTTTTCCTGGGCGTTCATGCCGGCCATGGGTTCATCGAGCAGCAGCAACCTGGGCTGGGCGATCAGCGCGCGCCCCAGTTCCACGCGCTTTTGCAGACCGTAGGCGAGACTGCCCACCGCCACCTCGCGCCAAGGCTGAAGGTCGAGAAACTCCAGCACCGCCTCGGCCCGTTCGCTGAAGGCGCGCGCCTCGCGCCGCGCACGGGGCAAGCCCAGCGCCTGTTCGAGAAACAGGCTGCACTGAAAGCGCGACAGCCCGGTGAGCAGGTTGTCCAGCACGCTCAGCGGCTTGAACAGCGCATTGTTCTGGAAGGTCCGGCCGATACCGAGCCGCGCCGCGTGCAAGGGGTGCGCGCGGCGCAGGGGCTTGGCGTCGAACAGCAGCTCGCCCGCATCGGCCCGGTAGACGCCGTTGAGGATGTTCAGCAGTGAACTCTTGCCGGCGCCGTTCGGCCCGATCAGGGCACAGACCTCGCCTCGCCGGACGCTGAACGACAGGTCCGAGATCGCCTTCACGCCCTGGAATGCCAGCGACACATTGCGCACCTCCAGCAAGGCAGTCATGCCGCGCGCTCCAGATACTGCGCCAGCCACGCGCCGGAGACAGGCTGTGGCTGCGCCGTGCCCAAGGCAGCGCTCGGCACCTCGATGCGGCGCAAGCGCTGAAAGCCGAGCAAGCGCCGCACGCGCGCCTTCACCGCGCGGGCGAACAGCCGCTGAGGATGGGCCAAGGTCCAGTCGCACCAACGTCGCCGCCAACTGCCCGCCGGCGCCAGGCTGGCCTCGATCTCTTCGGCCAACGTCTCGACCCTGGCCGACGACAACAGCAGCCCGGTCGGGGCTATTTCGCGACGGTCGCGGCTGGACGACTCGCGGTTTTCAGGAAACGCGACGCTGATCCCCTGCTCCAGCCAGTGCTGCAACAGGTGCCCCAGGCCGTCCTGCCACTCGGTGCCCTCGTCCACCCACAACACCTCATCACCGGCCACCTGCGTCCAGCCTTGCCGCTGGGCAGGCGCCGCCTCGGCGACCAGCAGCGCCGACAGCGGCTGCACCTGCCACTGCGCCTTGCCCAGGGTCGTGGCCTGGGCGCAGAACAACTGCAGCGGCCATTGCTCGGCCAAGCCACTGTGCAGCCAATGCGCGAGGCTCTCGCGGCGCTGGACGAACGCGAAGCTCGGGCGCGCCTGACGCAATTGCCGTTGCAACGCTTGGCCACGACTGTGCGGGCTGATCACCCGACTGTGGCCACCCAGTTGCCGCGCGGCCAGTGCCAGCAGCAGCAGGCTCGGCTCCAGCGCACCACTCAAGGCCAGCCGCGCACCTGCGCTAAAACCCTGCTGGCGCAGGCCATCGGCCAGGCGCTCGACGTCGCGCTGCACATCGATCCAGCGCCAGGCGTGCCACGCCCCGCGACGGCGATGGCGCAGCGCGATCTGCGTCGGCCGCTCCCGGGCCCAGCGTTGCAACGCCACCAGCGCGCGGTCACTGACGGCCTCGGCGGGCGATGGGTGAAGTTCATGAAGAGTCATGGGCAAGGTCTCCTCAGGCTCATGCCAGCTCGACGCTGTCGGCGCGGGCCGGTTGCAGGTGCGCACGCAGATCGCGGTAACCGGCCGCCGGATGGTTGGACGGCAAGCGTGGGCCGTCGCCGAAGAGCTTCTCGCGCAGGGTTCCGGCGCGGTACTCGGTCTTGTACACCCCGCGCCTCTGCAACTCAGGCACCAGCCACTCGACCACATCGCGGAAGGTTTCATGGGCCAACGCATAGGCAAAGTTGAAGCCGTCCACATCGGTGTCCTCGACCCAGGCCTGCAGTTCGTCGGCCACGGTCTGCGGGCTGCCGACGATCAGCGGGCCGAAGCCACCGATGCCGACCCAGTCGGCCAGCTCCTGTACCGTCCACTGTTTGTCAGGATCCGCCGTGGAGAAGGTTTCCACCGCCGACTGAATGGCGTTGGTATGAATGTGCTTGAGCACCTGGTCAGGTCGGTACTGGTTGAAGTCGATGCCGGTCCAGCCGGAGATGAGCGCCAGCGCGCCTTCGTAGCTGGCGTATCCCTTCAGTTCACGCCACTTGGCCTGTGCCTTGGCGTCGGTCTCGTCGACGATGACCGTGAGCAGGTTGAAAATCAGCACCTTGCGCGGATCGCGCCCAGCCTCGGCGGCGCGACGGCGGATGTCGGCCACGGTCTTCTTCAGGGTGACTTTCGACGGCGCGGCCACGAATACGCATTCGGCATGGCCCGCCGCGAATGCCTTGCCGCGACTGGACGCCCCCGCCTGGTAGAGCACCGGGGTGCGCTGCGGCGACGGCTCGCAGAGGTGAATGCCGGGCACCTGGAAGTGTCTACCCTGATGGCGGATTTCGTGAATCTTGCTGGGGTCGCTGAAAATGCCGCGTTCACGGTCACGCAGCACCGCGCCGTCCTCCCAACTGCCCTCGAACAGCTTGTAGAGCACTTGCAGGTACTCATCGGCGTAGTCGTAGCGCGCATCGTGGTCACTGAGCGCCTTCTGCCCCAGGTTGCGCGCACCGCTGTCGAGGTAGGAGGTGACGATGTTCCAACCAATGCGGCCCTGGGTCAGGTGGTCCAGGGTCGACAGACGGCGGGCGAAGGGATAGGGATGCTCGAAGGTGAGCGACGCGGTCAGGCCGAAGCCCAGGTGTTCGGTGACCAACGCCATGGGGGTGATCAGCGCCAGCGGGTCATTGACCGGCACCTGGGTGGCCTGGCGCAGCGCCGCATCGGCATTGCCGCCCAATACGTCGTAAAGGCCGATGACATCGGCGATGAACAGTCCGTCGAACTTGCCGCGCTCCAGTAGCTTGGCCAAGTCGGTCCAGTAAGACAGGTCCTTGTACTGCCAGGCGCGATCGCGCGGATGGCGCCACAGCCCTGGCGACTGATGGCCCACGCAGTTCATCTCGAAGGCGTTCAAACGGATTTCACGTGGCATGGGGACTCCTGAGCGATAAGCCGCGCACGCTGGGACGTGCAGTTCAAAGGCTTACCAACAGGAATCGTGCCAAGTGAAAATAGCGTTCTAGAACAGTGGGTTAGAAATAACATCGACAGCGGCGATGTGGCCCTCGACGCAACGCTGTTGATCGACTGCACGCCGATCAACAGCGTCCGATTCACGCGTGGGCCATGCGCTCCGGCGCGCGCAGGCCTGCCACGGCGGCCAGCACCGCGTTGCGCAACCGCTGCGCCAATTCATCGACCTCTTGCTCGGTAATGATCAGTGGGGGCAACAGCCGCACCACCGCGCCGTGGCGACCGCCCAACTCGACGATCACCCCCAGACGCAGGCACTGCTGCTGAATCGCCTGGGCCAGCGCCGTATCGGCCGGCGGGCGCCGCTGTCCCTGCTCCAGCGCCGCCACCACCTCGATGCCGAGCATCAGGCCACGGCCTCGTACATCGCCCAAGCAGGGAGAGTCGGCCTGCAGTTGGCGCAAGTGATTCATCAGGCGCGCCCCCAGTACCTCGGCACGCTCCGCCAGCCCTTCGTCGATGATATGGCGCAAGGTCGCGCTGCCGGCCGCCATGGCCAGTTGGTTGCCGCGGAAAGTGCCGGCGTGCGCGCCGGGCTTCCAATTGTCCAGTTCGCGGCGATACACCACCACGGCCAACGGCAGCCCGCCGCCGATGGCCTTGGACAGCACCAGCACATCGGGCTCGATGCCGGCATGTTCGAAGGCGAACAGCGTGCCGGTGCGGCCCAGCCCGGTCTGCACCTCGTCGATCACCAGCGCGACACCGTGTTTGCGGGTCAGGGCGCGCAGCCCCTGGAGCCAGCGCACCGGCGCGGGGATCACCCCGCCCTCGCCCTGCACCACCTCCACCACCACGGCGGCCGGGGGCAACACCCCGGATTCCGGGTCGTCGAGCATCTGCTCCAGGTAATGCAGCCCAGCGTCCACCCCGGCTTCGCCACCGAGGCCAAACGGGCATCGATAGTCGTAGGGATAGGGCATGAACTGCACATCGTTGTTGACCGCCCCAGGCCCTTGCTTGGGCGCCAGATTGCCCATCAGGCTCAGGGCGCCCTGAGTCATGCCGTGATAACCACCGCTGAACGACAGCACCGTCCTGCGTCCAGTGGCCGTGCGCACCAGTTTCAGCGCGGCCTCGATGGCATCCGAGCCGCTGGGGCCGCAGAACTGAATGCGCGCATCCCTGGCCAGGCCCTCGGGCAAGGCCGCGAATAGCGTTTCGACGAAGCGATCCTTGACTGGGGTGGTGAGGTCCAGCGTGTGCAGCGGCAGGCCGCTGTCGAGGGTCTGGCGCATGGCCTGCAGGGTGACTGGGTGGTTGTGCCCCAGCGCCAGGGTGCCGGCGCCCGCCAGGCAATCCATGAACAATTGGCCTGAGGTGTCCTGCACGTAGATGCCATGGGCCTGCTGCAGCGCCAGCGGGATGCGCCGCGGATAAGTCCGCGCATTGGATTCCCGAGCAGCCTGGCGCTGCAGCAAGGCATTGCTCTCCAGCACGCGGGGGGCCTGCAGCCGGAAGGCTTCCAGGCTGAAGCCGTGGGTGGACACTGATGACATGACGAAACTCCCTGAGCAGTGTGAAGCACAGCGAACTAGTGGTTCTGCGGGTTTTCCTGCATCGCCTTGCGCAGGCTCAGCGGGCGCATGTCGGTCCACACCGCTTCGATGTGGGCCAGGCAGGCTTCACGGCTGTCGGCCTCGCCGACGCCACGCCAGCCCTGGGGAATGTCTTTGTAGGCAGGCCAGAGGGAATACTGCTCTTTGTCATTGACGACGACCCGGTACAGCACCTGCGGATTTTCTGAACTCATCGTGTGACTCCTTGACTGACTGAGTGAGTGTTTCGACTGCTGGTACGACCAACGTGATCAATTCTCATTAAGGCTCGACGGTTTCACCTGTTATCCTTCACCTCGCCGATATCGCCGGCGCCGTGCCGCTCAGCACACCGCCTGGCCTTGATGAACAGGGATGGAGCACCGCCCACCATGGTTTCCCGGACAACCCGATGATTCCCAGCCTTGCACCGCTCTACGTCGGGCCGCTGGCGGATTTCGCCGAAAAACTGCAATGGCGCCAGACGCCGCGTGTCGATCAGGCGGGCGACGCCTTCTTCGCGGCCAAGCCGTTCGCGCGTTTTCTCGATGGCCTGCAGGTGCGCCACCGCACCGATGAGCGCATCGCCCTGGCCTCGCTGTGGTCGAAGTGGTACTTCAGCACCTTCCTCGGCCCGTACATGGGCGCCAATCTGCTGCTGCAGCGGCAGTTGCCGATCGCCCTGGAACAGACGGGCCTGGTGCTCGGCGACGACGACCGTCCGCAGGCGTTGCACCTGGCCAGCGACGGCCAGCTCATCGAGCACCGCGAAGGCTTCGCGCGCTTCCACGACCTGATCGAGCACCACCTCACCCCTGTGATCCAGAGCCTGGCTTCGGCCACCGGCGCCTCCCCCAGGCTGTTCTGGAGCAATGCCGGCAACACCTTCGAGTTCGTCACCACGCGCCTGGAATTGCATCCGCTGGCGGTGAGCGGCTGCACCGCCGCCGCCCATGAGGTGCTCAACGCCCGCCTGCTGCCCGATGGGCGACGCAATCCGCTGTTCGCCCCGGTCCGCTATCTGCCCGCCGCGCCCGGTGACGAAGAGCCGCCACGCCTGCGGCGTATCTGCTGCATCCGCTACCGGCTGGCCGGGGTTGGCTACTGCAGCAGTTGCCCGCTGGAGTGCCGACACGCCGCCCGCACGCGCTGAAGCATTCATCCCTTGGCCAACTGGAAGGGGCTTTCGGCGCTGCGGTCGTAGTCCACCAACTGACCGTAATCGAGCCGGTAGATACGATCGGCCACATCGAAGTAGCGGTCATCGTGGGTAATGGCGATCACCGTCTTGCCCGCGGCCTTGAGCTCGGGCAACAGCTCCTTGTAGAACACGTGGCGGAACACCGGGTCCTGGTCGGCGGCCCATTCGTCGAGCAGGAACACCTCGCGCCCCTCCATCATCAGCAACAGCAGGGCCAGGCGCTTGCGCTGCCCTTGCGAGAGCGAAGTGGTGGACAGCCGACCCTCAACGAAGCGCACCTTATGGGTCAGGCCCAGGCGCTCCAGGTAATGCTCGACCCGCGCCTGCAACCCCTCGCTTTCCCCCAGCTTGCCCAGCACATCGGCGAACAGGTAGAAATCGGCGAAGATCGCTGCGAAATGCTCGCGATGCGCGTCACTCTGCTCAGCGGACATCGACACACCGTTGAGCAACACCTGCCCCGCACTGGGGCTGTAGAGGCCGGTGAGCAGCTTGGCCAGGGTCGACTTGCCGCTGCCATTGCCGCCGACGATGAAGATCAGCTCACCGCGACGGATCGTCAGGTCGATCGGGCCCAGCTCGAAGCCAAAGTCGTCGCGCTGACCGGGATAGCGATAACGCACCCCGGACAGTTGCAGCTTCTGGAACGGCTCGACCGCCCGGGCTGCCGTGCCCTGGCCGAAGCCCTCGCCCAGGTCCAGGGCATCGATGGCCTGCAACGCCACATGGCCGCGAATCACGGCCGGAATGGCATCGAGGATCATCGCGATCGGCGTGCGCAGAAACATGATCGCCAGCACGTAGCCCACCACCACCTCCTGGCTGAGCAGCGCCAGGCCCTGGCCGAGGAAGAACAACGTACCGATCAGCAGGAACACCAGCAGCGTGGTCCAGTTCAGGTTGATCGCCCACAGTGTGTCGGCCCGCACCGAGGCGTCCAGCGAGGCGCGGGCGATCGGTTCGAGCTTGCCGTCGTACAGGAAGTAGCGACGGCGCCGGCTCAGGCCCAGCTCGCAGCGGCCCTCGATGGCGGCCTCGTACTGCTCGGCCAGCTCGTCGTCCTGCCGTCGCACCGCCTGCATCAGCGCCTTGACCCGGCGTCCCAGGAGGATGTCCAGGCCGACACCTGCGGCGATCACCGCCAGCGTCAAGGCGAAGAACGACAGGCTCAGCCACGCCATGTAGCCCAGACCGGCCAGCAGCAACAGGCCGTTGTACAGCGAGATGGGCAACTGCTTGAACGCCGTGGCCACGGTGTTCACGTCCTTGGTCAGGGCGTTGTAGATGCGCGGCGTGCCCAGGCGCTCGATCCGCTCCAGCGCCGTGACCAGCACCTTGCCGACCAGGCGCATGCGCAACTGATACACCAGACGATGGCCGATCTGCACCAGCAGCCACTGCGAGCACACGCCGCTGACGAACAACAGCACCAGTAAGCCGCCGAACAGCAGCAGCGCCGCGCCGAAGTCCACCACGCCCTGGTCCAGGCTGCGGTTGATGTAGCCGATCAGCCCGATGCTGGTGGCGGCGCTGACCGCGCTGGCCAGCACCGCCAGCAGGATGCGCCAGCGGGCCAGGCGCAACAGCTCTTTCATCAGGGTCATGGCATCGACTCCATCCTGGCCGCGAACGGCGCCAGCAGCGCTACCAACCGTTCGGCCAGGCGTGCTTCATCCAGCAGTGCTCGGTGACCGACATCCAGGGTCCATTGCTGGACCTGAGCGCTGGTGTGCGCCTGCCACTGGGCAGACAGATCGCCATGGGCATTGCCGCGCCACAGCCACACCGGCACATCGACCTGCGGCAAGCGCTGCTGGTAGAGCTGCGTCTTGATCGCCCGCTGCGCCGTCAACACGGCGCGCAGGTGATGCTCATCAGCCAGCGCGCCCAAGTGCTCACGCGCCTGTGGATCTTGCAGCAGGCGCGCCACGGCATCCGGATAACTCAGCCCGGCCAGCGTGCGGTCGAGGTGCTCATGCAGCGCCTCGCCCATGGGATGACCCTGCTGACGGCAGTACCAGGCCACATCGGCGGTCAATTGACCCACCTCGTCGTCCTCGCCCGCCAGGCTGCGCTGCGGGTCGTGGTCGATCACCGCCAGCGCCGCCACCTCGAAGCCCTGGGCTTGCAGCACCGGCACCAGCAACAGCGCCAGGCGCGAGGCCACGCTCCAGCCCAGCAACACCAAAGGCCGCGACTTCAGGTGCGCGGGCAAACTGAGCACGTACTGATCGAGCAGCGCCGTCATATCGCGGTCATCCCAGCCCTGCTCCGGAGCACTGAGCCCATACAGCGATACCCGGCCACCGAGGCGTTCGACCAGCGGCTGATAGGTGTGAACGTGGCCTTGGGCGCCGTGCACCAGCAACACGCAGGGCGCGTGCTCACCCGCGTCGTGCAGCACCTGGAACGGCGTGTCGCCGCCGTCCTGCAACCCTTCGACCAGCGCCCGCACCGTGTGCCGCTCGAACAGCAGCTTGGTCGGCAGGTCCAGCCCCAGCCGCTCGCGCAGCAGCGAGACCACCTTGATCGCCGCCAGTGAGTGGCCGCCGACCGTGAAGAAGTTGTCGGTGACGCCCAGCTCGGTGTTGTCGAGTACCTCGCTCCAGATCTGCAGCACCGCTGCCTCCTGGGCATCGCGCGGGGGTACGCGGGTGTGTTGCAGTCGCTGCCGGGCCAGGGCCAGCAGCCCCTGGCGGTCGAGCTTGCCGTTGTTGGTGAGCGGCAACGTGCGCAGTGCGAACACGGCGCTGGGCAGCATGTAGTCCGGCAGGCGCAGCGCCAGGCTGTCACGCAGCGACTCGACCTGGCCTGCATCGTCGGCCGTCACGACGAACGCCAGCAACCGCGCGTGGTCGCCCTCGCCGTCCAACAGAACCGCCGCCTGCTCGACGCCTGGCTCGCCGCGCAGCGCCTGCTCCACTTCTCCCAGTTCCAGGCGCAGGCCACGGATCTTCACCTGCTGGTCATTGCGCCCGAGCAGGCGCAGCGCACCATCGGCCTGGCGCAGGGCCAGATCGCCGCTGCGGTAGCGGCGCCGGCCGTCCTGCGGATCGACGCCAAACGTGCTGCCTTCCACAGCGCCCAGGTAGCCGCGCCCGACGCTCGCGCCGCTGATGCACAACTCACCCGCCTGACCACTGGGCACCGCGCGTCCCTGCTCGTCCAGCAAGGCGATGCGGTTATCGCCCAGCACCTGGCTCAATGCGCTGTCGGTGCGCTGGCCGTTGAGGTCCAGCGCGCGCCAGAGCACGCCGACCGTGGTTTCCGTAGGTCCGTAATGGTTGTACACGCGGCAGCCCGAACGCGCCTGTTGCAGGCGCTCCAGCAGCGTATCGCTGACCGGCTCGCCACCCAGCACCAGGACCTGACGCGGCAGCGACTGGGCCTCGGTGTGCCCGCCCAGCAGGGCCAGCAGATGCGACGGGACGATTTTCAAGACATCCAGCGGGTGCTCACGCATGGCCTCGGCGAAGGCCTGGGCGTCGGTGACGACCGATTGTTCCAGCAGGTGCACACAGCCGCCTTGCAGCCAGGCGGGGAACAGTACGGTATTGCCCAGGTCGGCGAGCAACGAGGACACCAGCCCGTAGTGCCCGCCCTCGGGCAGTTGCAAGGCGTGGGTCACCTGTGTCGTGTAATGGCGCAGTTGGCCCTGCTCGATCTGCACGCCCTTGGGCCGACCGCTGGTGCCGGAGGTGTAGAGCACATAGGCCAGGTCATTGGCGGCGGCGGCTTCGACGCCTTCGATGGGCGGAGCCTGCACCGCAGTCGCCCAATCCAGGCATGGCACATCGCTGTCCGGCGCCGCACCTGGCGCGTGCAGCAGCACGCACGGCTGCGCATCCTGGAGGATGCTCGCCAGGCGCATCGGTGGCTGTTGCGGATCCAGCGGCAGGTAGGCGGCTCCGGCCTTGAAGCAAGCGAGCATGGCCACCAGCATCTCGGCGCCCCTGGGCAAGTACAGACCGACCCGCTGATCGCGCCCGGCCCCGTGCTGGCGCAGGCTGGCGGCCACCTGATCGCTCAAGAGATCGAGCTGGGCATAGGTGAACGACTGGCGAGCGAAGCGCAGGGCCGCACGCTCGGGATGTTCGCGGGCGTGGCGGCGCACGGCGGCGACGATGTCCAGGTCCGCCGGCAGCGTTGGCGTCTCTGGCGCGACGCGCTCGTCATCGAGCAAGGCGTCGACGGCATCCAGCACCTGCTGCGGCGCCAGCAGCAGCCGTTCGAGCCACTGGGCGAAGCGAGACAGCAGGCGCTGCACCTGCGCTTGGCGGTACAGCCCCGCGTCGTAGACCAGCGCCAACTGCCCCCGCCCGGCCGAGTCGAGGCTCAGGTGCAGCAGCAGCTCGACCGGGGTTTCACAGGATACCCACTGCACCGCCTCCAGGCCCTCGACACGGCTCACCTGCACCGCCGCCTGCAAACTGGCGCGGCAGTCCGGCAGCAACTGCGCCTGCCCCACGTATTCCTGCCACGCCACGGCCTGTTCGAGTTGACGCGAGAGCTGGCGCGACAGGCTCCCCAAGGTGCTGTGCTCAGACAATTGCACCACCATCGGCAGCACCTGCTCGAACACCCCGCAGGCGCCTTGCAGTTCTTCATAGTCGTCGCGCGGATCGTGGACGATGCCGACCTGCGCCTGGCGCTGACCGTTGAGCCGCGCCAGCAAGGCCGCCCAGGCGGCCAACAGCGTGGTCTGTGGATCGCCCTCAGCGGCCAGCAATGCCGATACCACTGCCTCAGGCAGCACCTGTCGCTGCTCGCCGCGCTCGCCGCTGGCCACGCCGTAACGCTCCAACAGGCGCAGGCCCGGCAGGGCGTGCAGCCCCAGGTTGCGCCAGAACTGCGTGCCCTGTTCGGCATCCTCGTCCTGTTGCAGGCCGTTGATCCACAGCACGTAGTCCTCGTACTGCATCGGTTCCTCGACGCCGCTGGGCACGCCGAGCAGCGCGTCGCGCAACTGCGCCACACTGCGCAGGTCGGCCGAGTAGGCTGGCAGGGCCAATAGCAGACGCTCGCCGAGCAGCCAGGCCAGCAGGTCCGGCTGTTCGGCCGCGCAATGGGCGCGGGCGTCGGCCAGCCATTGATCGGTGCTGGTCAGGCGCTCATCCGCCACGCGGCGCCAGCTCAAGGTCAAGGCGCCTGTCGCCGCACGGCGCTGGCGCAGGCCGGTGGCCCCTTGTGGGCGCTCGTAGCGCATGTGCAGGGCCTGGTGCGCGTGCAGGTAGTCCTGCAGCCGCGTCCAGGTGTGCTCGCCCGCGCCGCCCAGTTGCAACCACGCCCAGCGGTACGGCTGCGGGTTGGCCTGGGCCAGTTGTTTCTGTTGCGGAGACAGATTCAGTCCAAGATCCATCATGGGTTCGACTCTTCCAATTGCTGCACGGCAGGCGCCGGGGCCGCCGTGACCTGATCACGGCCATAGATCTCGCCCATGGCCACCACGATCTTGCGTTCGCCCTCGAAGGGGTCGCGGGCATGGGCGGCGAGCATGTTGTCGAGCATCACCACATCGCCCTGCTGCCAGTCGAAACGCACGGCGCAACGCGCGTAGGCGGCGTTGATGGCGTCGATGGCGGCTGTCTCCAGTTCACTGCCGTCGCCGTAGAACACCTGGCGTGGCAGGGCCGCTTCGCCGTCGCGCAGGAACTGCTGGCGAATGTCGTCGTCGAGGAAAGCCGGGTGATACAGCTGGATCTGGTTGAAGAAGCTCTCTTCACCGGTCAGCGGGTGCAGGATCACCGCCGGGCATACCTGACGGGTATGCAGGTCGTCGGCGCCCTGCCAGTGGAACTGGATGCCGGTGTCCAGACACAGCCGCTCCACCTCGCTGCGCGACTCGGTCTGGAAGAAATGCTGCCAACTCACATCCAGGCTACGGCTGAAATTGCGCACGTACATCAGTTGCTTGCGGCGCAGGTTGTCCTGCAGCCACGCGGGCAGTTCGCGGAACACCTCGCGGCTGTCGACGATCGGCGTGGCGCCGCCCACGCGGGCCGGCACCTCGCAGTAGAACCATTGCCGACGCGGCCAGCGGTGCTGGTGCGCGCTTTCGTTGTGGAACAGGATCATGCGGTCCTTCGGATAGGGCGTGGACTTGTAGATGTTCTTGCCGCCCTCCTTCTTCGGCAGGTCGCCGTATTGGCCGTACAACTGCGGGCACAGGGCCTGGCAGAACTGCTCGAAGGCCGCCGGGTCGGGCAGGTCGAAGCCGCGGAACAGCAGGCCGCCATGCTCGCGCAGCCACTGTTCCACCTGCTCTCGGTTGCGCTCGGCCCACACCGCCGGGGCCAGTTCGCCGTCGCGCAACTGCACCAGCAGCGGGAAACGCGAGCCCTCGCGCAGCGGCCGCGTGTCGATCGGGGCGCGCGGCGCGGCGCCTGCGCCCTGGCGCATCCGCCCCAGCTTGCTCATCTTGCGTTGCAGAGGGTTGTCGGTGGACATGGTGACAGCTCCGGTAGACGTCGGAATCAGTGCCTCCAGGCTGCTGTCCGGCGCGTGCAGCGCCTGCTCCAGCAGCGTGAGGAAGGTGTCGCGCAGGCGCTCGACGGTGGTTGCGCGGAACAAGCTCGGGCGATAGACCCAGCGCAGCGCCAGGGCATCGCCCTCGGCACGGGCGAACAGCGCCATGTCGAACTTGGAGTGACGCTGCTCGTGCAGCAGCGGCTCGACCTCCAGTTCGCCCAGGCGACGGGTCTGGCGTGGCGTGTTGTCGAGCACGAACAGGGTCTGCAGCAGCGGATGCTGGTTGGCGATGCGCGGCAGTTGCAGGCACTCCACCACCTGGTCGAAGGGCGTGTCCTGCCAGGCGAAGGCCTCCAGGCAGGTTTCACGCACCTGCAGCAGATGCTCGCGGAAACTGCGCTCCGGTTGCAGCGCCAGGCGCAGCGCCAGCAGGTTGACGAAGAAGCCGATCAGCGATTCGGTATCCGGGTGTTCGCGGTTGGCCAGGTCGGTGCCGATCACCAGGTCGCGCCCGTGGCTTTCGTGGTGCAGCACGGCGCCGTAGCAGGTCAGCAGCACCATGAACAACGACGTACCGGTGGCCTGGGCCAAGGCGTTCAGACGCGCCACGGTGGCCGCCGGAAGTTGGAAGTCCACCGCCGCGCCGCGGCTGTCGCTGTGCTCGGCGCGCGGGAAATCGAACGGCAGCGGCACCTGCGCGGGCATGCCGGACAAACGCCTGCGCCAGAATGCCAGGCCTTCGCGGTGTCGCGCCTGGGTCGCGCTGGAGCGCTCCCAGACGGCGTAGTCCACGTACTGGATCGGCAGTTCGGTCAATGCCGGCACGCGCCCCGCGTACCTCTGCTCATAGCCTTCGACGATCTCGCCGATCAGCACCGAGCCAGACCAGCCATCGGAAGCGATGTGGTGCAGCACCAGTTGCAGGACGTGCTCATGCTCAGCCAGGCGGTACAGCACGGCGCGCAGCGAGGGTTCCTGGCTCAGGTCGAACGGGCGTGTCGCCAGCTCCAGCGCGGCCTGCTCCCAGCGCTGGCCATCGCTGTCGATGCACTGCAGCACGCCCGCCTGGGGCGCGGCGATACGCTGGCGCGGCTCGCCGTCGCGGCCATGGTAGGTCGTGCGCAGAATGGCATGACGTTCGACCACGCGCTGGATAGCGCCGCGCAGCGCCTCGACGTCGAGCGCGCCGCGCAGGCGAATCTGGCTGTTCATATTGAAGCTGCTGTCGGCCGGTTCGAGCTGCTGCATCAGCCACACCCGCTGCTGCGCCGAGGACAACACCTGCTCCTGCGCCAGGTCGACGCGGGTCATCGGCGCCGATGCCCCGCTCTGCCCGGCCTGCAACGTATCGAGGCGGGACGCCAGCGCCGCCAGTTGCGGGGTTTCGAACAGCCAGCGCAGGGGCATGTCGAGCCCTTGCTCGCGCAGCCGCGCCCGCACTTGGGCGGCGTTCAGCGAGTGGCCGCCAAGCCTGAAGAAGTCGGCCTCGGCGGCCAGCACTGGCACGCCCAGCACCTGCTGCCAGACCTCGGCCAGACCGGCTTCGCGGGGTGTCAGTGCCCGCCCCGAAGCTTCTGCTGACGGCATCGACACCTGGGCCAACGGCAACTGCTTGCGGTCGACCTTGCCATTGCTGTTGAGCGGCAAGTGCGCCAGGCGCTGCAGATGGGTCGGCACCATGTACGCCGGCAAGCGCGCCAGCAGGTGCTCGCGCAGTTGACCTTCCTGTTCGAGCGCACCGACCCAGAAACCGGCCAGGTGCTCGCCCTGCACCGCCACCACGGCCTGGCTGACCTTGGCATGGGCCAGCAGCGCCGCTTCGATTTCACCCAGCTCGATGCGGAAACCACGCAGCTTGATCTGGTCATCGTTGCGGCCGAGGAAGTACAACTGACCATCCGCCTGCCGACGCGCCAGGTCGCCGGTACGGTACAGGCGCCCGCCATCGGCGGCGAAGGGATCGGCGATGAACCGCTCGGCAGTCAGCCCTGGTTGCCCGGCATAGCCCCTGGCGAGTCCTGCCCCGGCGATGTACAGCTCGCCCACGGCGCCCAGCGGCACTTCGCGCAGGTGCTCGTCGAGCACATGGCAGCGCGTATTGAGCAACGCGTGGCCGATGGGGGCGCTGGCTTGATCCAGCGTCTCCAGCAGGGTCTGGGTCGACCAGACGGTGGTCTCGGTCGGTCCATAGACGTTGTGCAGGCGCGCAACCCGCGCCGTCAGCGCCTGGGCGAGCTCGGCCGACACCGCCTCGCCCCCGGCCAGGGCAATGCGCCCGTCGAGCACCTGCGGGGCGCTGTCCAGCAGCAGGCGCCAGGTGGCCGGGGTGGCCTGGATCAACTGCACCTGGTGGTGCTCGATCAGGTGCGCCAGCAGCAACGGGTCCTGGCGCTGGGCGTCATCGGCCAGCACCACGGCCGCGCCACGCACCAGTGGCAGGCACAGCTCCAGGCCTGAAATGTCGAAACTCACCGTGGTCAGTGCCAGGTAGCGCTGAACACCGTCCAGGGCCAGCGCCTGCTCCATGGCCAGCAGGAAGTTGGCGAAGTTGCCACGACTGATCTGCACGCCCTTGGGTTGACCGGTGGAGCCGGAGGTGTACAGCGTGTACGCCAGTTGCGCCAATGCGCGCGGGACGTCAGGCGCCAGGGCCGCGAAGTGCTGCACATCCAACGCGCTCCAGCGCCACCAGCGCTCAGGTCGCGTCAGCGCAGTCAAGGGTTCATCGCAGAGCACCAGCAGCGGCCGCGCACGTTCGAGGATCTGCGTCAGGCGTGCGGGGGGATGGGTGGGGTCCAGCGGCAGGTAACAGGCCCCGGCTTTCTGAATGGCCAACAGGCAGATCAGCAGGCGTTCGTCGCGGGGCAGGCAGAACGCGACGGTGCTCTCCGGTCTCACGCCCTGTTCGAGCAGCCAATGGGCCAGGCGGTTGGCCTGGGCATCGAGCTCGCCGTAGCGCAGTTGTCGGTCGGCGCAGTAGACCGCCACCGCGTGCGGCTGCTGCTTGGCCATGGCCTCGAAGCGGCTGACGAAGTCGTCACAGGCCAGCAGCGGGCGTTGCGGCCCTTGTTCGGGTGATGGCGCGAGGCTGCGCAACGGCAGTTCCAGCAGTGGCGCGTGCAGCTCGCCATGGGCCAGCACCTCGAGCATCCCCAAGTAGTCGTCGACCAGGCGCTGCACGGTCGGCGCGTCGAGCAAGGCACAGGCCCGCTCGACGATCAGTTGGGTGCGGGCCTGCTCGCCGCGCCCTTGGCTGAACAGGTTGAAGGTGAGGTCGAACTTGGCGCTGACCACCCCTTCAGGCAGCGGCAACGCCTGCACCTGCACATCCGCCAGTTCCAGGCGCCGCGCCTGATCATGGTCGACCTGGAAGTTGAACAGGGTCTGGAACACCGGCGTGCGGTCCAGGCTGCGCTGCACGCCAAGCACGTCGAGCAGGTGCTCGAACGGCAGCGACTGGTGCTCCAGGTCGTCTGCCAAGCGATCGCCCAACTGGCGCAGGAAGTCCTGCACGGCCTGCTGGACGTCGATCCGCACTCGGCAGACCAGGGTGTTGACGAACAACCCGACCCAGTGCTGGCCTTCCACCGACTCGCGTCCGGCCACCGGCAGACCGATGGCGAAGTCCTGGCTGCCGGTGTGACGCGACAGCAGCAGTTGGTAGGCCGCGAAATACAGCACGAAGGGCGTGACGCCCAAGGTGGCGGCGCGGCTGGCCAGGGCCGCGTCCAGTGCCTGCGGCACCACGAAGCGGTCGCGCGCGCCGCGGTAGTCCTGCACCGTGGGACGTTGCGGTTGCTGCGGCCATTGCAGCGGCTCATCGGGCAGGCCCTGCAGGCGCGTCTGCCAGTAGGCCAGCAGCGCGTCGCCCTGCTCACCCTGCAGGTGCGCGCGCTGCTGGGCGATCCATGGCAGCAGACCGTGCGGCGCGGGCGTGGCTTGGCCCTGATAAAGCTGCGCGAGATCCTTCACCAGCAAGCCCATGGACCAGCCATCGACGGCAATGTGGTGGACGTTGAACAACAGGCGGTAGTCCTGCGGCCCCAGACACAGCAGATCCACCGCCAGCAGCGGGCCTTCGCCCAGATCGAAGGCGCGCCCCGCACAGCGGGCGATCGATGCCTGTTGCTCGGCCGCGTCGAGATCGTGCAGCGCATGCCGTTCGAAGTGCAGCCCGGCGCTCTGATCCAGGCGCTGCCAGACCTCGCCGTCGGCCTCGAAGAAGCGGCAGCGCAGCGCCTCGTGACGCGTCACCAGCGCCTCGCAGGCACGTTGCAGGCGCGCCACATCCAGCGGGCCTTGCAGCGACAGCAATTGGGTGACGTTGTAGGCGGTCTGCTGCGGGTCCAGTTGCTGCATGAACCACACCCGCTGCTGGGCGTGGGACAGCGGATAACGGCCACTCGTGGGCGTCGGCGTGTCAGCGGCCGGCACGGCCTCGGCGACCGGCGCTGACGGCGCCAGCACCCCGGCCAGGGCGCGCGGCGTGGGATGGGCGTGCAACTGACGCGGCGTGAGGCGCATGTCGGCGCGCCGTAGCCGGGCGATCAGTTGCAGGGCCAGGATCGAATCGCCGCCGGCGCCATGAAAATCGTCGTCGGCCCCCAGCGCAGGCTGTGCCAGCACCTCGCGGAAGGCTTCCAGCACGGCCCTCAGCGCCGGCTGCGCCTGGCAATCCAGATGCAGCGCCAAGTCCGCCAGCACCGGGTGCTGCTGGACATCGCGGGGCTTGAGGCGCAGCCCTTCGCGGCGAGCCTGGGCGATCAGTTGCAGGCTGAGAATGGAGTCTCCACCCAGGGCGAAGAAGTCGTCACCGCGTCCGACAGCCTCGACGCCCAGCAACGCTTGCCACAACCGCGCCAAGGTCGCTTCGGTCCCACCCTGCGGCGCCTGGGCCGCACCGCGTTCGGCCTCGGCAGGCGCGGGCAGCGCGCGGCGGTCGAGCTTGCCGTTGGCCGTCAGCGGCAAGGCGTCGAGCAGCACCCAGTGCGCCGGGATCATCGCCTCGGGCAGCGCAGCGCGGGCGCTGGCTTGTAGCTCGGCAAGGTCGTGCGCCGCCAACGCCGGGCTCAGGTAAGCGAGCAATTGTACGCGGCCCTGATCTTCGCTCGGCACCACCGCCGCTTCGCGTACCTGGGGCTGAGCGTTGAGCCACGCCGTGACCTCGCCCGGCTCCACGCGAAAGCCCCGGATCTTGACCTGTTCGTCGCGCCGACCGAGAAAGGTCAGCAGGCCCGCGCGGTCCAGACGCACGCGGTCGCCGGTGCGGTAGTGGCGCTTGCCATCGGCGTCCACGCCAAACACCTGGGCACTGGCCTCAGGCTGATTAAGGTAACCCAGCGCCACCTGCGGGCCGGCGATGATCAGCTCGCCGGCCACGCCACGCGGGACCCGGTTGCCCTGCGCATCGACCACCCGCAGGCGGCATCCGGCCAGGGGCTGGCCCAGGGGCAAGTACTGGCTACTGGCGCAGTGGAGGGATTCGTCGACTTCACCGCAGACCACACCGACCGTGGTTTCCGAGGGGCCGTAGTGATTGAACACGCGCAGTCCCGGCGCCAATCGACGCACCTGCGCCAGCAGCGCCGGATCGAAGCCTTCGCCGCCCACGATCAAGCGCTCGCGGGGCAACACCCGCTCGGCATCGGCCAGTGCCAACAGGCCGCGTAGGTGCGAGGGGGCGATCTTCAGGCAATCGACCGGAGACTGGTCGAGGAAGTCGGCCAAGGCCGGTGGATCGAAGGCCAAGGCTGGCGGTGGCAGCACCAACGTCTGCCCGGCCTGCAAGGCGGCGAACACCGAGGTCAGGCCCAGGTCCGCCGCGACCGTGGCCAGGCTTGCCCAGCGGCTGCCCGCCGGTGCCTGCAGGCGCTCGACCACGGCCGCGGCGTAGTGCGCCAGGTTGCCGTGGCTGACCCGCACGCCTTTGGGCTGACCGCTGGAACCCGAGGTGTAGATCAGGTACGCCGCCAGCGCCGGGTCGCTGAGGCTGGCGACAGCGGTGGGCGCTGCGGCGCTGTGCAGGTCGGCGCGGGTCAGCGTCAGGCTGGCCAGGTCGCTGCCCGGGGGCGGCGCTTCACCCAGGCTCAGCCACAGGCAGGCACCGCTGTCGTGCACCAGTTGCTGATGACGCTGAGCGGGCTGCGCGGGGTCGAGGAACAGGCAAACTGCGCCGCGATGCCAGCAGGCCAGGGTCGCCACCACCTGCTCAGGGCAGCGGCTCATGCACAAGGCCACTACCGCGCCGGGTGCGACGCCGCTCTCAGCCAAGCGCTGCGCCAACGCCTGGCTGGCGCTGCCCAAGGTGGCGTAGTCGAGGGTGACGTGCGGCCCGTGCAGCGCCACGGCCTCAGGCGTGCGCCGGGCATGCTCGAGGACCTGGCGGTCGAGCGGCTGCGTGGGCGCCTGCAAGGCGGGCGCCCACAGTTCACTGCCCGGCGAGGCCAGGCGCAGGTCGCCCAGCGCCACGGCAGGATCCTCGCAGACCTGACCAAGGAGCGCCGTCAGATCGTCCAGCATCTGCTCAACGGTCGCGGCGTCGAATAGCTCCTCGCTGTATTCCAGTTCGCAGCGCACGGCGCCCTCGGCGCTGCGTACCAGACGCAGGGTGAGGTCGAAGCGGGCATGCCGCTGCGGCGGGTCCAGCACCTCCACGCCCACGCCCGGCAGCGCCAGCGTACGACTGGCCGGCAGGTCGACCTGTACGAACATCACTTGGAACAAGGCGCTGCTGCGCGGCGGTTGCAGGCTCTGCAGCATGTTCTCGAACGGCAGGCGCTGGTGATCGTAGGCCCCCGCCACCCGGTCGCGAGTGCTGCGCAGGGCGCTGGCGAAGTCGGCGTCTTGCTGCAGCGTCTGGCGGATCACCAGGGTGTTGAGCAGCGGCCCGATCAGCGGCATTAATTCGGGCCGGTCGCGCAGCGCCACCGAGGTGCCCAGGCAGAAATCGCGCTCGCCGCTGTAGCGCGCCAGCAGCCAACTGAAGGCGGTGAGGCCATACAGGTACAGGGTCACGCCCTGGCGGCGGATGGCCACATCGAGCGTCTTGGTCAGGCTGTCCGGCAGCACCCGGGTGATTACGGCGCCAGCATGGCTACGCTGGCTGGGCGCAGGACGCGGGCGGTCCAGTGGCAAGCTCAGCGGCGCCGGGGCATCGTCGAGCTGCGCACGCCAGTAATCGACCTGGCGCTGGCATTCGTCGCTGTCCAGCCATTCCTGCTCCCAGGCCGCGTAGTCGGCGTACTGAATGCTCAGCTCAGGTTGTTGTGCCGTGTCACCGGCCTGCAAGGCCCTGTAGGCCTCGGCCAGTTCCTGGGTCAGTTGCTGCGCCGACCAGGCGTCGTAGGCCACGTGATGCAGGGTCAGGAACAGCCAGGTGGTGCCGGCCTCGGCGTCGCTGAAGGCCTGCCAGCGCCAGGGCACCTGCTGCGCCAGATCGAAGGGCTCGGCCAGTTGCCGGGCGTACTCGTCGGCGCACCAGGCGTCGGTGTCCTGCGCCGTGATTGGTGACATCGGCGGCAGCGCCACCGCCACCGGCGTGCACAGCGCCTGCCACTGGCCTTGGGCATCGGCGACGTAGCGCGTGCGCAGGATCTGGTGACGGTCGCTGAGCTGTTGCATGGCCTGGCGCAGCCGCTCCAGGTCCAGGCGGCCGTCGAAACGCAGCACCGAGGCGAGGTTGTACAGCGCGCGATTGCTCAGCGCCTCGGCGGCGAGGAAACGCCGCTGGGCCTGGGACAGGCAGGGGGCAACCCCCTCGCCCGCGGGCTGCGCGACGATGGGCAGGCGCCAACTGTCGATGCCCTTTTCGGCCAAGCGCTGGCGGAACAGCCGCTTCTTGTCCGCTGGCAACGAGGCCAGGCGCTGGGCGATCTCAAGGAAGCCGTTTTGCGTCATGCCACTCATCCTTAGTCTTCCATCTCTGATAACAGGCGTTGCATCTCGTCCAGCGCCTGGTCACCGAGCAGGCCCTGGGGCTGCTCGATCTGTGCGGCCAGCCCGGCGATGGTCGGGTCCTGGAACAGGCTGCGCAGCTCGATGCGCACGCCAAAGCGTGTCTCGATCTGGGTCATCAGGCGCATCGCCAACAACGAGTGCCCGCCCAGTTCGAAGAAACTGCTGGTCACCCCCACCTGCGGCACCTGCAACAGGTCCTGCCAGAGCTCGGCCAACTGCGTCTCCAGCGGCGTACGCGGCGCCACGCCGATCGCGCGGTCGAGTGTCGGCAACGGCAGGGCCTTGCGGTCGATCTTGCCGTTGCTGTTGAGGACGAAGCGGGGTTGCTCGACGAAGGCGGTCGGGATCATGTAGGCCGGCAGCCGCGCTTCCAGCTCGCGGCGCAAGGCCTGTTGATCGAGCGCCGAGGGCGTCTGCAGCCAGGCGAACAACCCCTGGCCGTCGGGCGCGGGCATGACGACCGCCTCCTCCACGCCCGGATAACCGCGCAGCAGTGTCTCCACCTCACCCGGTTCGATGCGGAACCCACGCACCTTGATCTGGAAGTCGCTGCGCCCGACATAGGCCAGGCGACCATCGCCCCGGCGGCGCACCAGATCGCCGGTGCGGTACATCCGCGCGCCCGGCTCGGGCGCGTACGGGTCGGGCAGGAAGCTGGCGGCGGTCAGTTGCGGCGCATGCTGATAGCCGCGCGCAACGCCGCTGCCGGCGATGTACAGCTCGCCGGTGGTGCCCAGCGGCACCGGACGCAGGTGCTCGTCGAGCACGTAGCAGCGGGTGTTGAGCAACGGCGTGCCGATGTCGGCGATGCCCTGGGGCGCTGTTTCCAGCGGTTGCAGCGTGGACCAGACCGTGGTCTCGGTCGGCCCGTAGGCATTGATCAGGCGCACCCCCAGTGCCGACAGGCTGCACACCAGCTCGCCCGGCACCGCTTCGCCGCCGATCAGGCCGCGCACGGCTGGCCAGTGACGCTGTCCGGTTTCCAGCAGCAGTTGCCAGCCGGCCGGCGTGGCCTGGAACACGCTGGCTTGGCGCAGCAGCTCGAACAGCCGATGACCATCGACCACTTGTTCACGCCGCGCCAGCAGCAGCGAGGCACCGTTGACCAACGGCAGGAAGAGCTCGGGCTTGCACATGTCGAAGGCGTAGGTGGTGCTGGCCAGCCAGACATCTTCGGCGCTCAGTGGCAGGTGCCGGTCGAGACCGGCGAGCAGATTGCCCAGGCTCTGCCGGGTGATCTGCACGCCTTTGGGCAGCCCGGTGGAGCCGGAGGTGTAGATCACGTAGGCGCGCTGCAGCGGGTGTACGCCAAGCTCAAGGTTGTTTGCCGGCTGCGAGGTCAGCGCCAGCCCATCGACCTCGTGCACGGCAGCCTCGCCCAGCACCTCGGCACTGCCCTGCTCGCCCAGTATCAGCACTGGGCGCGCGTGGGCGAGGATACTGCGCAGGCGTTCGCCGGGCTGCTGCGGGTCCAGCGGTAAATACGCGGCGCCTGCCTTGAGGATGCCCAGCAGGGTCGGCAACAGCCAGGGGCCACGGCTCAGGCAGACTGCGACCAGGTCGTCGCGACCGACGCCCTGCGCGCGCAGCCAGTAAGCCAGGCGATTGGCCCGCGCGTTGAGCGCAGCGTAGCTCATCCGTTCATCCTGGCAGTCCACCGCCAGGGCCTCGGGGGTGAGCGCCGCATGCCGTTCGAAGCGCTGGATGAGATCGTCGGTGGCCTGCTGCGTGCGACCGGGCAGGTTCCAGGGGCGCTCGGCCAGTGCGTGGTCGGTGTTGGCCAGGTCGATGTCCCACAGCGCAGCCTGCGGACGCTCGAGCATGCCGTGCAGCAGGTGCAGGTATTCATCGACGTAACGCTGGGCCGTGCTCGGCAGGAACAACTCGGTGTTGTACTCCAGCACGCAGGGCCAGCTTGCGCCCTGTTGCTCGACGTGCAGCCCCAGGTCGACCAGCGCGCTGTCGCTCTCCACCGCCAGACGCTGCGCCGAAAGGCCAGCGAACTGCTGCGAACCTTGGGTCAGATCGCTCTGGATCAGGTTGAACAGCGCCTGGAACAGCGGCGTGTGGCTCAGGTCGCGACGCACCTGGAGGGCGTCGACCAGGCGCTCGAAGGGGACGTCGGCGTATTGCTGGGCCTGGAGATGGTCAGCCTGCAGTTGCTGCCAGAACGCCTCGACCGTCTGCGTCGGCTCGATGACGCTGCGCACCACCTGGGTGGTGGCGAAGTAGCCGATGAGGTGGTCGGTGTGCGCCTGGTGACGGTGCGCCACCGGTAGACCCACCCACAACTCGCGCTGCCCACTGTGGCGCGCCAGCAGTACTTTCCAGGCAGCCAGCAACGGCGCGAAGGCCGTCAGGCCTTGCTGGCGGGCGCTGTCACGCAGGCGCTGCACCAACGCCTGCGGCAGCGTGAAGCGCAGGCGCCGGCCCTTGAAGCCCTGCACTGCCGGACGCGGCAGGTCGGTCGGCACATCCAGCACGGGCGGCTCACCCGCCAGCTTGTCGCGCCAGTACTGCAACTGCTGTTCGATCTGTGCTTGCCCGGCAGGGCCTTGCCAACTGTCGGCGATGTCGGCGAACTGCAACGCCAGCGCGGGCAAATCGGCGCTGCGCCCTTCCAACAGCGCCTGGTAGAGGGCTTGCAGTTCGTGGCAGAAGACCTCCAACGACCGCGCGTCGGCGATGATGTGGTGCAACGTCACCTGCAACACGCTGTGCGTCTGGCCCTGATACAGACGCACGCGCCACAGCGGCGCAGTGCCCAGGTCGAAGGCGCGCTTGGCCTCGTCGCTGAGGTACTGGGCGAACGCGGGCGAATGGGGATCGAGTGACAGCGTCTGCACGTCCAGGCGCCCCGTCGAGGTGTCCTCGACCCGCTGCACAGGCCCCGTCTCGTCGTCAACGAACAGGGTGCGCAGGCTGTGTTGACGCTGGGCGAGCTGCTCCAGGGCCTGTTCGAGCAGTTCCGGGCGCAACACGCCGTCCAAATGCAGGGCCACCGACAGGTGATACGCCTGGGTGTCGCCTTGCAGGCGGTCGAGGAACCACAGGCGCTGCTGGGTGAAATGCAGCGGCGCGCTGGACGTCTGCCGCGGGCGTAACAGGCTGTCGCCCTCGGTTTCGGTCTGTTCCAGGCACTTGGCCAGATCGACCAGTCGAGGGTGCTCGAACACCGCCCGCAGCGGCAGGCGTCGATCCTGCTGCTCGGCGAGGCGCGCCACCAGTCGGGCCGCCAGCAGCGAGTGGCCGCCCAGCTCGAAGAAGTGATCGAACGCACCGACTTCGTGGCAGCCCAGCAGCTCCCGCCAGAGATGGGCCAGCACCTGCTGCCAATGGCCTTCGAGCGCGCTGGCCTGCCCTTGCTGCACGCTCGGCGCCGGCAGCGCCTTGCGCTCGACCTTGCCGCTGGGGCTCAGCGGCAGGCGCTGCAGCCAGACGAACTGGCTGGGCAGCATGTAGTCCGGCAACTGCGCGGCGAGCGCCTCGCGCAGCACGCTCGCCGAGCGCTCGTCGCCGCTGTGGTAGGCCACCAGACGCTGCTGTTCGCCCTGCCCCAGCAAGGCCACGGCCGCTTCCTCGACACCGGCGATGGCGGCCATGGCCGCTTCGATCTCGCCCAGCTCGATACGCAGCCCGCGCAGCTTGACCTGGAAATCCACGCGCCCCAGGTAGTCCAGGCTGCCGGCGGCGTTGCGCCGGACCCGGTCGCCGCTGCGGTACATGCGGGCGCCGGGGACGAACGGGTCGGGCAGGAAAGCGCTGGCGGTCAGCGTGGGGGCGGCGAAGTAGCCACGCCCGAGATGCTCACCGGCCAGGTACAGCTCGCCGATCACGCCCTCGGGCACCGGTTGCAGGTCGGCATCGAGCACATAGGCGCGGGTGTTGGCCACAGGCATACCGATCGGCACCTCAGTGCCCCGCAGCGCCGCACTGCACACCTCGAAGGTGCTGTAGACCGTGGCTTCGGTGGGACCGTAGCCGTTGATGACCGACGCCCCTCGCGCCTGCATCGCTTCGGCCAAGGCCGCCGGCAGCGCCTCGCCACCGGAAATCGCCCGCACGCCCTCCCAGGTGCTGTGGGTGTGCGCGACCAGCATCCGCCAGGTCGCGGGCGTGGCCTGCATCACGCTGGGACGCAGGTGCTGCAACAGCGTATCGATGGCCTGCGGATCGCGGGCCTGCTCGCGGTCGGCCAGCAGCACGCTGGCGCCACGCGCCAACGGCAGCAGCAGCTCTACGATGGCGATGTCGAAGGTCGCGGTGGTCAGGGCCAGCACGCGATCGCCGGTGGTCAGCGGCAGCACCTGGTCCACCGCCTGCATCAGGTTGTCGAGGTTGCCACGGCTGATGGCCACGCCCTTGGGTTTGCCGGTGGAGCCTGAGGTGTACAGCACATAGGCCAGTTGCCCCGGATGCGGCGGGTTCGGGCATAGCGGCGCGTCGCAGCGCAAGGTATCGAGGTCCAGCAGCGGTGCCTCGGTGGCTGCCCGCAACGCCGGCAAGGTGTCGGCGGTGCCCAGGCACAGGGCCGGGGCACAAGAGGCGAGGATGTGCCGAGCGCGCTCGCTGGGCGTGTCTTCGGCAAGCGGTACGTAGGCGGCGCCGCTCTTGAGCACGGCCAGCATCGCCAGCGGCAGGCGATGGTCGCGCGGCAAGCACAGCACGACGCGCTGCTCAGGCCCGGCGCCATGGGCTTGCAGGGCGGCGGCCAGGTGGCTGGAGGCCTGGTCCAGTTCGGCGTAGTTCAACTGCCGCCCGGCGTCCTGCACGGCCAGCGCCTCGGGGTGGCGGGCCGCGTGGGTGGCGAACGCCTGCAACAGGCTTTGCCCAGGCGGCACCGCCACGCCAGGCAGACGCGCAGCGTCGCGCCCTGCCCCGGCCTGGTTCAACTCGCCCAGCGCGCGCTCGGGGTGGGTCAACTGGGCCTCGAGCAGCGACAGGTAGTCCTCGGCCATGGCCTGCACGGTCGATTCGCGGAACAAGTCGGTGCTGTATTGCAGGCTCAGGGCGATGCCATGCTCGCTGTCGCGCACGTCCAGGTTCAGGTCGCACAAGGCGCTGTCGGGCCGATTGTCGATCGGCTCGGCGATCAGCTCCGTCAACTCGAAACGCTCCAGGGCATTGCCGGGGAAGTAGTTGAACATCACTTGGAACAGCGGGTTGTAGCTGACCTGACGCACCACACCCAGTTGCTCGATCAGGTAGTCGAATGGCAGGTCCTGGTGCGACTGCACCGCCACCGACAAGGCCTGCAAGTCGCCCATCAGTTGCAGCAGGCTGCGCTCGCCCGGCAGGTGCTGGCGGTAGACCAGGGTGTTGACGAAGCAGCCCACCAGCGGCTGCAGCACGCCATGGTGACGGTTGGCCGCCGGCACACCGATCAGCACGTCCTGTTCGCCGCTGCGGCTGCGCACCAGAAGCTGGAATGCGCTCAGCAACGGGATGAAGTTGCTCCAGCCGTGGCGCGCACTGAAGGCGCGCAGCCGTGCGGCCAAGGCTTCTGGCAGCCGGACCTCGACACGCGCACCGGCCTGGCTGGCCTGGGTTGGACGCGGGAAGTCCGGCGACAGGTCGAGCACCGGCAGCTCACCGGCCAGTTGCTCGCGCCAGAAGGCCAGTTCCTGGCTACAGTCCTGGCCCTGCATCCACTGGTGCTGCCAGACCGCATAGTCGGCGTACTGCAATTGCAGCGGCGTCTGCTCAAGGGCCTGGCCGCTGCGCAGGGCGCGGTAGTGCTGGCACATGCCGTCGATCAGCAGGTGCAGCGACCAGCCGTCGGCCACGATGTGGTGGCAGTTCAGCGACAGCACATGCTGGTCTGCTTGCAGCCGGTACAGACGCACCCGCAGCAACGGCTCGCAGTCGAGCCGGAACGCTGTCATCGCGTCTTCGCGCAGCTTCTGGTGCAGCGCCGCTTCGTCATCGACCTCGATCACCGGCAGCGCCAGGTGCAGGTGCGCCAGCGCGTGCTGGACGGGACCGTCGGTGCCGTCATGGAAGCGAGTGCGCAACACCTCGTGCTGGTCCACCAGGCATTGCAGTGCCTGCTGCAGGTCGTCTACCGCCAGCGCGCCGCTCAGGCGCACCGCGCCGCTGAGGTTGTACGCCGGGCTCTGGGGGTCGAGCTGCTGGAGGAACCACAGGCGTTGCTGGGCGAAGGACAGCGGCACCGGCGTCGGCCGTGGCAAACGGCGCGGCCCCTGCTTGGCCGGCTGCTCGCGCGTGTCGAGCCATTCGGCCATCGCGGTGATGGTGGGATGCTCGAACACCACCCGCAGTGGCAGGTCCCTGCCGGTCAGCTTGCCGACCAGGCCGATCAGTTGCGTGGCCAGCAGCGAATGGCCGCCCAGCTCGAAGAAGTTGTCCTGCACGCCCACCTGCGCCAGCCCCAGCACCTGCTGCCAGGCGTCGACCATCTGCTGTTGCAGTGCACTGCTCGGCGCCACGTAGCGGGCCAGGCTCTGCGCTGCGAAGTCCGGCGCCGGCAGCGCCTTGCGGTCGACCTTGCCATTGCCGTTCAGCGGCAAGCGCTCGAGCAACATGAAGGCGCTCGGCACCATGTATGGCGGCAGGTGCGCCAGCACATGCTCGCGCAGCGCCTCGACGCTCGGCTCGCCGTCAGCGGTGACGTACGCCACCAGCACCTTGGCGCGCTGGGCATCGTCGCGCGCGACCACCACCACCTCGCGCACGCCTTGATGACGAGCCAGGCAGGCTTCGATTTCATCCAGCTCGATGCGGTGCCCGCGAATCTTCACCTGATGGTCGGTACGCCCGACGTATTCCAGATCGCCGTCAGGCAGCCAGCGCGCCAGATCGCCGGTGCGGTACAGGCGACTGCCGTCGTTGGCCAGCGGATCGGGCAGGAACACCGCGGCCGTGCGCGCCGGATCGGCCATGTAGCCACGCCCGACGCCGACCCCGGCAACGAAGATCTCGCCCACCGCACCCAGAGGCACCGGCTGCAGGTCGGCATCGAGCAGGTACAGCCGGTTGTTCAGGGTCGCCTTGCCGATCGGCACGTTGCTGCGCGTCTGCGGCAGGCGCTCGAACAAGGGGTGGAAGGCGACGTCGTCCGAACATTCGGCCGGGCCATAGGCGTTCATCAGCACGATCTGAGGGTGCTGGTCGAACCAGCGCCGCGCCAGGGCGGCGGGCAAGGCCTCGCCGGTGGCCAGCAGCCAGCGCAGGCGCGTGTGCTGCAGGTCGATGTCGAGCAGGCTCTGCATCAACGAAGGCACGGCTTCGAGCACCGTGATCCCTTGCGTGACAAGGGTGTCGGCCAGTCGCTGCGGATGCTGCATCACGCAGTCGGCCAGGATCACGGTGCGCGCGCCGAAGATCATTCCGGCCAAGGTCTGCCACACGGAAATGTCGAAGCACTGCGGCGCGCTCTGGGCGATGACATCGTCGGCATCGAGCGCCAGACCCGGCAACTTGCCGAGCATGTTGTTGAGCATCCCGGCCTGGGCGACCATGGCGCCCTTCGGCGTGCCGGTGGAGCCGGAGGTGAAGATGCAGTAGGCCAGCGACGCGGGATGGACCGGCAGGTCGAGGTCGGTGTCGCTGTAGTGCACCAGCTCGGCAGCGTCGTAGCGCAAGTGCCGTGGCGGCGCGTCGAGCAGCGCCAGCGCTTCGGCGGACAGCTCGGCCATCTCGGCGCTGTGCAGCAGCAGTGGCGTGCGGCTCTGGCGCAGCACCTGGGCCAGACGCTGCGCCGGGTTGCGCGGATCCAGCGGCAGCCAGCCGGCGCCGGCCTTGAGGATGGCCACGATCATGACCACCAGGTCCAGCCCGCGCTCGTCGAACACGGCAATCAACTGGTCGGGCTGCACGCCCTGCTCGCGCAAGTGGCGCGCCAGGCGGTTGGCGGCGCGGTTGAGCTGGTCGAAGGTCAGTTGCTGCTGATCGTGGATCAGGGCCACGTGGTGCGGGGTGGCGCGCACCTGTCGCTGCAAGCGCTCGATGTACAGCGGTTGCAGTGCCTCGGGTTGCGCGGCCAGTTCGCCGCCGGCCCAGGCGTGCTGGGTGGCGATTTCGCTGTCGTCGAGCATGCTCAGGCGGTGCAGCGGCGTGTCCGGGTCACGCCCCAGGGCTTGAGCCATCTCCAGCAGCAACCGGCGCAGGTGACCGAGCATGCGCTCCACTTCCGGGCGCAGGAACCAGTCGGTGAGGTAGGTCAACTGCAGGTGCAGGCACTCGCCGGGGATGATCACCACGGTGATCGGGTAGTTGGTGTGGGTTCGGTTGTGCATGTCGCTGATCAGGTAATCCAACTGCCCCTGCCGGACATCGTCGGTGATCGGCGCATTTTCGAAGACGAACAGGCTGTGGAACAGGTCCTGGCGCTGCACGTCGCTCCAGCCCTGAATCTCGGCCAGCGACACGCTCTCGTGCTCGCGCAGGCTCAGGCTTTCGTCCTGCAGCCCGCGCAGCCAGGCGCCGAGGCGATCCTGAGGATTGCACTGCCAACGCAGCGGCAGGCTGTTGATGAACAAACCGACGATGCTGTCCATGCCCGCCAGGTGCACCGGGCGCCCGGCCACGGTGATGCCGACCACCAGGTCGCGATCGCCGCTGTAGCGGCTCATGAGCAAGGTCCAGGCGCCCTGCACCAGGGTGTTCAGCGTGATGCCATGCTGCGCGGCGACCTGTTGCAGGCTGCGGGTCTGTTCGGCGCTGAGCCGCTGCACGCAGTCCTCGACCGGCTCGGCGGCCTCGGTGACGCGCCCGGCGTAGCCGAAGCCGAATTCGTTGGGCGTGTCGAAACCGGCCAGGCGCTGTTGCCAGAACTGCCGGTGGTCCTCGCTGTTCTGGCTTTCCAGCCAGCGCACGAAGTCGCGGTAGGGTCGCGGCTTGGACTGCTCCAGGCGCTGGCCTTGCGAAGCGGCGCGGTAGTTCTTGAAGAAGTCGACCATGATGATCGAAAAGCACCAGGCATCCATGAGGATGTGGTGATAGCTGCGCACGAACTGATAGGTGTCCGGCGCCAGCTTGTACAGGCGGATGCGCATGAGCGGCGCTTTGGTGAAGTCCAGGCCTTCGGCGCGTTCTTCGGCCAGCAGGCGGTCGAGGCGCTGCTGCTGGGTGGCGCCGTCCAGGTGCGACCAGTCCTCGAAGGTCAGCGGCAGCTCGACCTGTTTGTGCACCACCTGCATCGGCCGCTTCTGCTGCTTCCAGACGAACGAGGTGCGCAACAGTTCGTGGCGCTCGATCACCTGGGCCCAGGCCTGGCGAAAGGCTTCCAGGTCCAGGTCCGGAAGCACCATGACATGGCGGTACTGCAGCAGGTACATGCCTTTGCCGGCATTGAGCAGGCTGTGGAACAGCAGCCCCTGCTGCATCGGCGCCAAGGGATAGATCGCTTCGATGTTGCGCGAAAGTGCTTTGACCTTGTCGTTCATGCTGTCGGTATCCAAACCTTTGAAAGAAACACCGCAGGGGTGGTCACTGCTCCAGTTGCTCGAGCAGGGCGAGGAATTCGTCGTCGGACAGGCCTGAGTCGGCGAAGTCCGAGGCGGTCGCGCGGCCTGCCGAGGGGCCTTGGCAGTGTTCCAGCAGCGCCTCCAGCGTCTGCACCATCTGCCTGGCCAGCTCGCTGACCTGCGCCGTGCTGTGGCGCTGGGGGGCGTAACGCCACTCCAGGTGCAACTGGCCCTGCTCCACCAGC
Source organism: Pseudomonas sp. RAC1 (assembly GCF_030658255.1). Classification (NCBI taxonomy): domain Bacteria; kingdom Pseudomonadati; phylum Pseudomonadota; class Gammaproteobacteria; order Pseudomonadales; family Pseudomonadaceae; genus Pseudomonas; species Pseudomonas sp. RAC1. Next base: position 92,796 of record NZ_JAUTXS020000035.1, on the reverse strand, counting down.
GCGGTGACATCCAGCCAATGGGTGCGCGCGGTGCCGGCGGCGCGCATCCCCGGACACAGCGGACGCGCCAGTTGCCAAAGCTGAGACTGGGCGAACCACTGATCGGCGCGGCCCAGGTAGTTGAAGGTCAGCAGGTCGGCAGCGCCCAGGCCATGGGCCGGGTCGGCGCGCAGCAGGCCATAGCCGATGCCTTGTTCGGGCACCTCGCGCAGCGCTTCCTTGGCCTGGACGATGGCGCTCGCCGGATCGTCGCTGGCCTTGATCGCCAGCGGATAGCGGCTGGTGTGCCAGCCCACCGAGCGCGACAGTTCGGGGCTGTCGTCCCAGGCGCTGCGGCCATGGCTCTCCAGCTCCAGGGTGACCTGCTCGCGGCCCAGCCAGCGGGCGATCACCCTGCCCAGTGCCGCGACCAGCAGGTCCTGGGTCTGGGTGGCATAGGCGCTGTTGGCTTCGCCCAGCAGGCGGTCGGTGTGCTCGGCCGACAGGCGCACCTCAAGCGTGCGGCTGTCGCCGTAGTGATTGTCACCTGCGGCATTGACCACACTGTCGGTGAGCTGGCGGCGCCAGTACTCGGCCTGGGCCTGCACGCGGGGTTCGGCGGCGTGCTGAGCCAAAGCTTCGCTCCAACGGTGGAAACCCGCCGAGACCGGCGGCAACGCGTGCTCGGGACGCAGATAGAGCTGTTCGAGCTCCTCCATCAGCACTTGCCAGGACACCGAATCGATCAGCAGGTGATGGGCATTGCACAGCAGTTGCTGGTCGTGGGTGAAGTACACCCAGCGGATCATCGGTGCCTGGTCCAGCGACCAGCCGCCTTGCCAGTGAGCGAGCAAGTCGTCATCCAGCGGGCGCGTTTCGAGGTGCAGCACGTGCAGGTCGGGCGTGGCGGGCTGGTAGCGCTGGGTCCAGCCCGTCGCATCGCGTTCGAAGACCAGTCGCAGGCTGGCGTGACGCTCCACCAGACGCGCCAGTGCAGCGGCCAGGCGCACGGTGTCCAGGGGCTGCTGCACGGCCAGCAGGATCGACTGATCCCAGTGCCCCGGCGTCTGCTGCTCCTGCTCGAAGAACCAGCGCTGGATCGGCGTGAGGGCAAACGCCGTCTCCGGTTCGACGGTATCGGCAGCGCTCGCGGCGGGCGCGTCCTTGCGCACGGCGACCTCGGCCCAGCCGCGTACGCTGGGGTACTCGAAAATCTGCTTGGGCTTGAGCGTCAGCCCGGCCTGCTTGGCCTTGGCGATGATCTGCAGGCTGAGGATCGAATCGCCGCCGACGGCGAAGAAGTTGTCGTCCAGTTGCAGCGCCGGCTTGCCGAGAATCTCCTGGGCAATGGCCAGCAGCCTCTGTTCGGTCTCGCTGCGCGGGGTGCGGGCGACCCGCGCCAGTTGCCGCACGGTGGGCTCGGCGAACAGTTGCTTGGGCGTCAACGTGATCTGCTGCTGGCGCGCCAGGGCGATGATCTGCAAGCCCAGGATGGAGTCGCCGCCGTGCTGGAAGAAGTTGTCGTCCACGCCCAGCGTCGGCTTGCCCAGCAGCGTGCGCCAGATCTCCAGCAACTGGGCTTCCAGCGCGTTGGACGGCGCTGCATCGGCCTGCGGCTGGGCCTCTGCGAGCGGCGCCTGATTGACCCGGCGCAGCAGCGCCTGGCGGTCCACCTTGCCGTTGGCCAGGCGCTCGAAGCGCTCGACGCGATGCCACTGGGCCGGCTGCATGTAGTCCGGCAACAGCGCTTGCAAGCGTGCCTGGATCGGCTGGAGGTCGTCGCTGTCGCTGATGAGGAAGGCCACCAGGCGGTTGCCGGTCAGGGCAACGGGCGCGTTCAGCACCTGGGCATCGTGCACACCGGGCAGTGCACGCAGTTGCTCGGCCACCTCGCCGGGCTCGACGCGATAGCCGCGAATCTTCACCTGCTCGTCCAGGCGGCCGAAGAATTCCACCCGCCCGGCAGTGTTGATCTTCACGCGGTCGCCGGTGCGATAACCGTGGGCGGTGAACCGGGCTTGGTCGGCCTCGCTGGCCTGGACATAGCCCAGCGCAACGGTCGGCCCCTGGATGCACAGTTCGCCTGCGACACCAATCGGCAGCAACCGCCCGGCGGGGTCGCGCACGCTGACCTGCACATTGGCCAGCGGTCGTCCCAGCGCAGCCGTGCCCGCGCTGTCCACCTCGTGGGTGAGCACGCCAATAGTGGTTTCACTGGGGCCGTAGTGGTTGACGATGCGCAGCGCGGGACGCAACTCACGCACCCGAGCGATCAGCTCGGCGCCGAGCGCATCGCCCCCGCACATCAGGCACAGGCGCGGCAACACGCGCTGCGGCTGGGACGCCACCAGCAAGGCATTGAGGTGTGACGGCACGATCTTCAGCAGGTCCACGGGCTGGTCTTGCAGGGTATCGGCCAGGCCCTCGGCATCGAACGCGAGTGATTCGTCCAGCAAGCGCAGGCGTCGGCCGCTGAGCAGCGCACCGAACAACGCAGTGTGCCCCAGGTCGGTGGCGCAACTGGCCAGGCTGGCCAAGCTGGCATCGACGGGCAGGTCCAGTCGGGCCAGGCAGGCGCTGACGTAGTGGATGAGGTTGCCGTGGCTGACGATCACGCCCTTGGGACGGCCACTGGAACCGGAGGTGTAGACCACGTAGGCCGGCGTCTCGGGCGCCAACTGTGGGCGCAGGCCGATGGTTGGAGCGTCTTTCAAGGAGGTGGGCTCCAGCCAGGCGATGGCGGCCGGCAGCCACTCAGGCCGCGCCGCTTGGCCAATCCACAGACACGGCTGCGCGTCTTCGCAGATGGCCTGCTGGCGGGAGGCGGGCCATGCCGGGTCGACCACCACGAAGGTCGCGCCGCTCTGCCACGCGGCCAGCATGTGCAGCACCAGCGCGCGGCTGCGGGGCAGGCACAAGGCGATGCGCTGGCCTGGCAGAGGCGCGCCCTGCCCTTGCAGATGGGCGGCGAGCACGGCGACCTGGCGACCCAGGGTGGCATAGTCCAGGCAGCCGTGCGGGTCTTCGAGGGCCACGGCCGCAGGGCGCTGCACGGTCTGCTCGACGAAGGCCTGCCAGGCATTGTCGAACACCGGCGCGCAGGTCTCGCCCTGCAATTGCGCCTGCTCGTGGGGCGCCAGCCAGTCCAGGTCGGCGAACGGCACATCCGGGCGCTCCAGCACTGCCTGCACCAAGCCGATGAACTGGTCACGCAAGCGGTCGACAGTGTCCTGCCGATACAGCGCCTTGCTGAAACGCCAGCGGCAATGGAAATGCCGGTCTTCGTCGTTGATCACCAGGTTCAGCGCATGGGCAGCGCCGCGCTGCTCGGCGAACAGGCGCTCGACATGCACCTCGTAGGGCATGGAACGGTCCTTGTTCAGCGTGAACATGTGCTGGAACAGGGCGCGGCCGTGCTCGCGCGGCAGCGCCAATTGCTGCATCAGGCGGGCGAACGGGTAATGCCGGTGCTGCAAGGTCTCTTTCACCTCGCGCTCCACGCAGCGCGCCCAGTCGATGCTCGATAGCGTCGGTTGCAGGGTGCAGCGCAAGGCCAGCGGATTGACCAGGTAGCCCGGCATGCGCAAGTGCTCGCGACGCAGTCGCCATCCGGCAGGCGTGCCCAGCACGAAATCGGTCTGCCCCGACAGCACGCCGAGGTATTGCTGGAATAGCGAGAGCAACAGCACGTAGGGCGTCACGCCAATGGAACGGGCCAGGGCGCGAATGCGTGCAGTATCGGTCTCGTCGAACCTGGCCGAGGTATCGCCGCCTACGTGGGCGGGTGTGTCGCTGGTAACGAAGTCGGTCGGCAGCACCAGCGCCGGGGCGTCCTGCAAGCGCGCCTGCCACCAGGCCAGCTCGCTCGCCTGCTCGGCCTCGCTGCGCCGATACAGGGCGCTGCCGAAGTCGCGGTAGGCCTGCGCATCGACCGGCGCCAGAGGCTGGCCGGCCAGGTGCGAGATCAACTCGTCGACGATGATCTGATAGATGGTCGCACCATCGGCGGCGATGTGGTGGATGCCCAACAGCAGGATGTAGTCGCAGCCTTCGGCGTGCCGGTTACAGACCAGCGTCAGGCGGCTGACATCGCCACGGGCCAGATCGAACGGTTCGTCGGCCAAGTCCGTGAGACGTTGGTGCAGGGCCTTCGGGTCGGCCGCCTGCAACTCGACCTGGCGCAACCCAAGCCACTGGGTCGGCGCGTCGCGCTGCACAGGCACGCCGTCGCGCTCGGCGAACGGGCTGCACAGCAGCGGATGGCGGTGCTGGACGTCATGCCAGGCGCGTTGCAGACGCGGCACCAGGTCTTCATCGAGCAGCGACGGCTTGAGCCGTGCGGCATAGGCGATGTTGTAGGCGCAGCTTTGCGGCTCCAGGCGGTGCAGGAACCACAGCGCCTGTTCGTTATCGGTCAGCGCACGGTCGCGGAAATACGCCGGGTGGGCGTCGAGCCAGCGCACCACGTCGGCGCCGTGGCTGCGTAGCGCCTGGGCGATCGACTCGTCCAGCGCGCCAGGTGGCGCATGGTCGACAACCACTTCACCTGCGCGGGCGGACAGACGAATGCCGCGCAGCCAGCAACCCTGCATCAGACGATCGAGCATTGGAGATCCTTCATGTATGAATGCGGTCAGGGCCGATCGCTCGGCCCGGCGAATGGATCACTGGCCGGCGAACGGCTCTGCCATGGCGACCACGACCTTGCGTGGACCCTGGAAGGTCGAACGGCCATGGGCCACGAGCATGTTGTCGAGCATCAGCACGTCGCCGGCCTGCCACGCGAAGGTGACCTGGCACTGCTCGAGAACCTCGCGGATGTGCGCCAGCGCCTGCTCTTCGATGGGCGAGCCGTCGCCGTAGAAGACATTGCGTGGCACCCCCTGCTCGCCGACGATCGACACCAGGGTTTCGCGTACCGCAGGCGCCAGGTTGGAGAGATGGAACAGGTGGGCCTGGTTGAACCAGACCCACTCGCCACTGACCGGGTGTTGAGCGACCGCCTGGCACACCTGGCGGGTGGACAGTTCGCCCTCCTCGTCCCACTGGAAATCGATCTGGCTGGCGCGGCAGTAACGTTCCACCTGATCACGGTCGTCGGTACTGAAGGCCTGTTGCCAGGTCAGGTCCAGGCCGTTGCCGTAATTGCGCACGTACATCAGGCGCTTGTCGGCGAAGCGCTGGCGAATGGCGGGATCGAGTCGCTGGAACACCTCGCGGCTGTCGGCAATCGGCGTTTCGCCGCCGACCGGCGAGGCGGTGATGCAGTGGAACCAGATCTTCATCGGCCAGCCCAGCGAGTAGGACTGTTCGTTGTGCAGGGGAATGACTTGGTGCGCGGGGTATTCGGTGGAGGTGTAGACGCGGCTGTTGAGCCGGGTGCGGGGCGTGGATGCGTAGTCGTAGGTCAGCAGTTCGTGGCCGAAGCTGCGGGCGAAGGCTTCGAAATCCGTCTCGTCGGAAAAGTCGAAGCCCCTGAGCAGCACACCACCGACCTGTGGCAACTGCTGCTCGATGCGGTGTACGAGCTCCGGCAGTTCACTGCGCCAACTTGCACCGGGCTGTCGGGGCGTGATTACCAGCGGGAGGGCCCTCTGGCCCTCGAGATCGACTGCCCGCTCCTGCACCCGTACCAACATGCTCTCCATGGACCAGTCCTCGCCTGAAATTACTGTGCGATTTTTTAGCTGGCCGACAACCTAATACAAAGATGTTACGAATTCAATTCCGAATCATTTGCATTGGCGATAGCAAAATGAAGGCATTACGGCGCATCTTGCAGCAAATAATCACGTTCGGCGATGTGTGACATCAGCAGATACGCCGAGCCGATCAGACCTTGCATCGTGTCTGGGAAACGGCTGCGATTTAAGTAAAGAAACTGTCGATTCTTCACCGCGAACAGGTTCTGCCATTGCGCCGAGCGGCGGAACGCAGCGGTGCTGGCCTCGGAACCGAGCATTTCTTCGTAGGTGTCGATGATGAAGTCGCTGTTGAAGTCGCCGACGCGCTCAAGGCTGTAGGGCACATTGCGACGCGCCTCGCGGTAGGCCGCCACGCGGCCCAGGCCGAAATCGGCGATCACATCGTCCATGCCGCCACGACCGATCAATTGAAAGCCGTCCGGGTATACCTCAAGGGTGGTCACGGTAATGCGCTCGGGCTGCTTGACGCGCTTCTTGAACTCACTCACCACCCATTGGTATTCCTTGAGCAATTCCTGATAGCGCGACTGCTTGCCGACCAGGTCGGCGAGCTGACTGGCGTAGGTCTTGATATCACCCTCGCGTACCGGCAGCAGCACCACGGGCGCAATGCCCGCGAGCTTTTCCTTGAGGTCGGCCTGGTAGGACAGCCCGACGATCAGGTCAGGCTTGAGCGCGGCGATGGCTTCGATATCCGGTGCCTGATGCGAGCCGACATAGCGGATGGCACTGACATCGAAACGCTCCTGCACGCCACGCAGGGTGACATCGGAGAACAGCTTCTTGCGCCCCGTGGAGCCGCAGGGCGTGATACCCAGTTCGAGCAACTGCGCTGTCAGGCTGAAATCATGCAGCGACACCACGCAGCGCGGCGCCACGGGCACTTGCACGCGGCCGAACTGATTCTCGAAGGTGCGGGTCTCGGCTGCGGTGGCGGGCGGTATGAGGCAGATCAGCAGCAGGCACAGCAGGCCGGTCAATTGGCGCAACATCATCGGTTCTCGGCTCTCTCTTGAATGAATATTCAGGGCATCAACGACTGCGTTGGCGCGCCAGCAGCAGCATCAGGTACGGCGCACCGAGCAAGGCCACCACCAGCCCCGCCGGGATCTGCAATGGCGGCAGCAGGCCTCGCCCGAGGGTATCGCCTGCCAGCACCAGCAACGCACCGAACAGGGCCGACAGCGGCAGCAACGCGCCGTGTCGATCGCCGGCGAGCTGGCGGGCCAGATGCGGCGCCACCAGGCCGACGAAGGTCATGGTGCCGACGTTGGCCACCGCTGCCGCGGTCAGCATCACACTGCTCAACAGCAGCAAGCCCATGGTGCGGGTCACGTTCAGGCCGCGACTCAAGGCCACGCTCTCGCCCAGTTGCAGCAGGTTCAGCAGCCGATGGCACAGCAGCAGCGGCAGGCCCGCCAGCAGCAGCCAGAGGCCGAGGCTGTACACCTGCGGCCAACCGCTGCGGTGCAGGCTGCCACCCAGCCACATCAAGGCCGACTCGACATGATCGATATCGCCGTAGGTGATGATCAGGTCGGCGACGGCGCTGAGGATGGCGGTGAGCCCTACTCCGATCAGGATCAGGCGCAATGGCGAGATGCCCTGGCGCCAGGACAGCACCGCAACCAGTGCCGCCACCGCCAGGCCACCGCCCAGTGCGGCCAGCGGATAGAGCGCAGGGGGCAGCCACTGCGGCCAGAGCACCATGATCAGCAACATGGTGACGCTGGCGCCCGATTCCACTCCCACCAGCCCAGGCGCGGCCAGCGGATTGCGCGTCAGTGACTGCATCAACAGGCCGGCCAGGGCCATGGCGGCGCCGGCCAGGACCGCCAGCAGCACGCGCGGCAGGCGCAACTCCCTGACCAGGTTGAGCACCGTCGGGTCAGCCCGCTCAGGCTGGGTCAACGCCTGCCAGACCGTGCTCAGCCCCATGGGGTAGCTGCCCACCGTGAGCGCGTAGAGTCCAAGCGCCACCGTGGCCAGTATCAATAGCAGCGTCCAGATCAGATCGATGGGGCGACCGAACACCGGCAGCGGATGCCAGCGTCGAGGCAACAGCAGAACGCTTTTCATCAACGTACCTTTCTCAAGACCAGCACGACGAAGATCGGCCCGCCGATCAGCGCGGTGACGATGCCGGTGTTCAGCTCGAACGGCCGCACCAGGGTGCGAGCGGCGAGGTCGGCCAGCATGACCAGTTGCGCGCCCAGCAATGGCGCTGCCAGCAGCAGCCGCCGGTAGTCGTTGCCGAACAGCAAGCGCGCCGCATGCGGCACCACCAGCCCGACGAAACCGATGGGCCCGGCCAGGGCGACGGCGCAGCCGGAAAGTAGCACCACCGCCAGCAGACCCAGCAGACGCATCTTCAACAGATTCACGCCCATGCCGGCCGCCGCCTGGGCACCCAGCCGGTGGATGTTCAAGGCGCGCAGGTTGATCAGGCACAGCAGCATGCCCAGGGCCATCCACGGCCAGACCCAGCGCTGCACCGAGCTGTCGGTCAGGCCGATGGAGCCGGTGAGCCAGCGCCGCAGGCTGTCCATGCCTTGCTGATCGAGCAGCAACAGGATCGCGGTAATGGCACTGAACAGCGCCGCGATCATCGCCCCGGACAGGGTCAGGCGTACCGGGTTATGCCCTCGGCCAGCCAGCGCCAGGACGCCGACCGCCGCGACCAGGGCGCCGGTGAAGGCGAACAGCGGGATCATCGACAGGTCGTTGCCGGGCAGCACCAGCAGGCCGAATACCACGAACAGCGCCGCGCCACTGTTGATGCCGAGGATGCCGGGATCGGCCAGTGGGTTGTCGCCGATCGCCTGCATCAGGGTACCGGCCAGGCCGAGGCTTGCGCCGACCATGATCGCCACCAGCAAGCGCGGCAAGCGCGAGCCGCGCACGATGCTTTGGTCCGGGTCCGAGGGCACGTAGGCCACCAGCGCCTGCCAGGCCTCGCTCCAGGGAATCGACTTGGCGCCGAAGGCCAGGTGCGCCAGCGCCGTGACCAGCAATACCGCCAGCACGGCGAACCACAGCGGCAGGCGCAATGAAGTGGACGGCTTCACTGCGCCACCCGCAGCGCACTGGCACGCAGCGCGGACTTGGCGGCTGGCACGCACAGCGGCACGCCCGTGTGGGGGTCGGTGATGATGTGGGCGTCGAGGTCGAACACCGCTTTGAGATTGGCGGCGGTGAACACCTCGCGCGGCGGGCCTTCGGCTTGCAACTGACCGTCACGCAGCATGACCAGATGGTCGGCGTAGCGCGCGGCCTGGTTGAGGTCATGCAGCACAGCGACGATGGTCTTGCCCTGCTCGCGCAGGCTGACCAGCAGTTCGAGCAGGGTCACTTGGTGGGCGATGTCGAGGAAGGTGGTGGGTTCGTCCAGCAAGATCACCGGCGTGTCCTGCGCCAGCGTCATGGCGATCCAGCAACGCTGCAACTGCCCACCCGAGAGCGTGGCCAGGGAGCGGTCGAGCAAGGGCTCGATGCCGGCCAGGACGATGGCCTGATCGCAGGCCTGCTGGTCGGCGGGCGACCACTGTTGCCACCAGCTCTGCCAGGGAAAACGCCCCTGCATCACCAGTTCGCGCACGCTCATGCCTGCCGGCGAGGTGGTGCGCTGGGGCAGCAGCGCCATGCGCTGGGCCAGCTCGCGACGGGAAAAGTGCGTCACCGGTTGGCCGGCCAACCGCACCTCGCCGGCCTCGGGGCGCAACATCCGCGCCAGCACGTTCAACAAAGTGGTCTTGCCACAGCCGTTGGCGCCGATCAACGCGGTGAAGGCCCCTTGCGGAACCTCAAGCGTCACGCCCTTCAACACCTGTTGCTCACCGTAGCTCAGCTTGACTCCGCTGGCCTCGAGCATCTGTTTCTCCTAGCCCTGCGGCGCGCGCGGCGCCTGTTTTGCGTGCGAAACCCGAAGCGCATCGTGTCGTGTCCGGGCGGATAAAAGGCCACAGGATAAGACGAAAAGCGACGCAGCCGCCACACGGCAACAGAATAGTAATGTGAACATTTATCATTTGGCGTTAAAGTATCGGCCGTCGTTCCGGCCCGGGTTCGGCCAGGGTCGTCGTGGATCAAGGGCACATTGGCATTCAACTGCGTCAATTCAAGGACATTTAGATGCTGCGCATAACAACAGCCCGCACTCGCAAGAACCTTCCTGCATTCAAGTCGACGACGATCGCCCTGGCCCTGGGAGGGATGCTCTCGGCGCAGGCTCACGGGGCCGAACAGAGCGCCGCGCCCGGCGCCGCCGTCATCGAGCTGGGCGACACCACCGTCAGCGCCCAGGCCCTGGAAAACCCCACCGGCACGCTGCCCGGCAAAGTCGCCCTGCGCAACGCCAGTGCCACCAAATCCAATGCAGCCATTACCGAAACGCCGCAGTCGGTGTCGGTGGTGACCGCCGATGACATGAATGAGCGCAAGGCCGACACCTTGGCAGACGCACTGAGCTACACGCCTGGGTTCACCAGCCAGCCGAGCAGCTTCAACCGCACCGCCGACCGCTTCCGCATGCGCGGCTTCGATGTGGAGTCCGCGACCGGCGGTTCGATGCGCGACGGCATGCGCCTGCAGAACAATTCCTACGAGGGCGTGCAGGAGCCGTTCGGCCTGGAGCGCGTCGAAGTGGTGCGCGGCGCGGCCTCGGTGCTGTACGGCCAGTTGTCGCCCGGCGGCTTCGTCAACGGCATCAGCAAGCGCCCGACCGAGACGCCTTTGCACGAACTGGGCCTGCAATATGGCAACCACGACCGCAAGCAGTTGACCGGCGACTTCAGCGGCCCGCTGGGTGACAGCGACACCCTGAGCTATCGCCTGACCCTGTTGCAGCGCGACAGCAACACCTCCCAGGACCATATCAACGACGACAAGCTCTACATCGCCCCGGCGCTGACCTGGCGCCCCAATGAAGACACCTCGCTGACCCTGCTGTCGTTCTACCAGAAGAGCGACACGCGCTTCTCCGCGCCCCTGCCCTACCAGATGGTCACGCATGTGGGTAACGGCCCGTTCACCATCGGCCGTCACGACTTCATCGGTGAGCCGTCCTACGACGACATGAATGGCGAGATGTCCGCCATTGGTTACGAATTCGAGCATCGGTTCGATGAGCACACGCGCATCAGCAACAAGCTGCGGTACTACGAATCGGATGTGAAGTGGAAGTACCTGCAGGCCACCCCCGCCTCGGTCGCTGCCTCGGCCAGCACCGGGGTGTTGCGTCGCCAGTACAGCGACCGCCGTGAGCGTTCACGCGCACTGGCCAGCGACACCAACGTGGAAAGCCGCTGGAACATCGCCGGTATGGAGCACACCTTCCTGGTGGGCCTGGATACCTACGATGCGTCTTATGACTCGCACAACTTCCGCGGCAATGCGCCCAGCCTTGACCTGAGCCGTTATAACTATGGCCAGCCAGTCGTAGTCAACAAGAGCCAGAACCTTGACCGCGGCTCGCAACTCGACACCCTGCAAACCGGCCTCTATTTCCAGGACCAGATCCGTTTCGACGAGCGCTGGTTGCTGCTGCTCGGCGGTCGTCGCGACTGGGCCGACCAGGATCAACGCGCCTTCCGCAACGGTCAGAAGCTCAAGCAAGACGACCAGGCTACTACCTGGCGCGCAGGGCTTGTCTACCAGGCCGACAACGGTCTTGCGCCATACGTCAGCTACAGCGAGTCGTTCTTCCCGGTGGGCGTGGCCGAATTCACCGGGCAGACCTTCGACCCGACCAAAGGCAAGCAATATGAAGTGGGCATTCGCTACCAGCCCCATGACAGCAACCTGCTGCTCAGCGCGGCGGTGTACGACTTGACCCAGGAAAACGTGGTGAAGACCGATTTCAACGGCAATCCGCAGCAGATCGGCGAGCAGCGCTCGCGTGGCCTGGAACTGGAAGCCAAGGCAGACGTCACACCCCAGCTGACCCTGCTGGCGTCGTACGCCTACACCGATGCGCGCATCACCAAGAGCGCCAACCCCAGCGAGAAAGGCCAGCGCAGCGAAGACACGCCCTACCACCAGGCGGCCCTGTGGGCCGACTACAACTTCGGCCTGTTCGGCGTGCCGCAACTGAAAGTCGGCGCCGGAGCCCGTTATAAAGGCACCACCCAGGCCTCGGGCATCGACTCGCAGATGCCCGCCTACACCCTGTTCGACCTGCGCGCCAGCTACCAGTTGAACAAGCACTGGGACGTGGCCATCAACGCCAACAACGTCACTAACAAAGCCTATACGTATTGCGAGTTCGCCATCTGCCGCTACGGTGACGAACGCGAAGTGGTCACTTCGGTGAACTTCCGCTGGTAAAGGCCTGTGAGCAGCGCAGCACGCCGCCTACGGCGGCTGCGCTTTAAATGCCAGGGGCCTGCGGTTTGTACCCCAGGCTGCGCATCAAATCCCGCGCCGTCTCGAAGAACATCTGCTTGAGGCTTTCAGCACACTCCTCGGTCAGCCGACTGGCAGGCCCCGAGATGACCAACGCCCCCATCGACTCCCCCTGCGCCCCATAGATGGGCAAGGCCATTGAAGCCGCGTGCGGATCGGTGGCGCCCCGGGAAAAGAACGGCTTCTGCAGAGCGATACCGATGTCATACGGTGCCCGCAACGCCTGCGCACCGGCCGCCTCGTCCATGGGACGCATATCGCCGGGCTGAAGGTTCAGACGCAGCCGGTGCGACGAGTTCACTCGGTACTGGCACATCCGGTAGGCGCCGTGCCTGACGTAGAACGACGCCGTCTCGCCGGACTGCTCGGCCAAGTGATGCAGACGCGGCATGACATGCCGCTCCAGATCCAGTGCCTCTTGATACACCGCATTCAGGCGCATCACCTCGCTGGCCAGTTGGTAACGGCCATCGGCCATGCGCGTGATGAAGCCGTGGGTTTCCAACGACACCATCAAACGCATGATGGTGCTCTTGATCAACCCGGTACGCTCCACCAACTGCACCAAGCTCAGGGCTGTATCGCCGATCTGGAACGCCGTGAGCACGGTCAGCACACGGTCAGCCGATGCCACACCATTGACTGCGGGACGTGGCCGCGCTTTTACCATTTGAACAACCTCGTCTGATCGGTAGTCTGGTCCCCTCGTGGGCCAAGCGCGCATTATCCGCCAATGCCCTGCTCGGCGCCACGGTCAGCCTGGCAGCGCGGCCTTGTAGCGGGCTACGCAGGCAGTGCCGAGCGCCAGCAGCAATAGCGCCCCAGCCACGCCCAGCGTCGCCGGGGCACCGAATTGAGCGGCCAACACCCCGGCGATCATGCCGCCCAGCGCCTCGAAGCCAAAGCGCAAAGCGATATAGAACGCCACCACGCGGCCGCGCAAAGGCCCTGGCGCCTGGCTCTGCAACTGCATATTGGTACTGACGTTGCTCAGGGTGATGCCGAAACCGAGTATCGCCAAGGCGGCCAACGCCAGCGGTAGCACGTTGGCCAGGCACAGGCAGACCAGCGACACCGCGCACAACAACGCGCCTGCGACCGTGAACCGACCCAGCCGATGCAGCGCACCGCCTACCGCCAACACCACGGTGGCGACGAATGCACCTGCCCCTGCGGCGCCCCACAGCCAGCCCAGGATGCGGGCATCGCCGGCGAACACCGCCTTGGCCAGAATGGGCAACAGTGCTGCGTAGCAAGATGCCAGCAGGTTGACCAGCACCACATTGATCAGCAACTGGCGCACGCTGGCGGTGTGCCAGAGGTAAGCCAGGCCTTCACGAAACACCTGCGCGGTCGAACCGCTGGCGCGCGGGCTGTCACCGCCGCGCACCTTGAGCAGCCCTGCGAGCAAGGCGGCGAAACCGATCGCCGTCAGGGCGAAACAGGCCGCCTCGCCTGCCAGCGCGATCAAGCCACCGGCCAACGGCGGGCCGACGAAACGCGCGGCATTGATCAGCATGGCATTGAGCACCAGCGCATTGGGCAAGTCCGCAGGCTCATCGACGAAGCTGCCGATCAACGCTTGGCGCAGCGGGGTTTCCAGCGCGTTGAGCAGCCCAAGCAGCAGCGCCATGCCGGCGATTAAGGGGCCATCTATCCATTCACACCACGTGGCCAGGGCCAGCACGGCGGACTGCCCCACCAGGATCGACTGAACGATGATCAGCAGTCGCCGTTTGTCGTGGCGATCGATCCAGGCACCGGCCAGTGGGCCGATGAGCAGTTGCGGTATGAGCGACAGAAAGGTGATCAGACCGAGCAGCACCGCGGAACCGGTCAGGTGATAGGCCAGCCACGCCAGCGCCACCTGCTGCACCCACTTGCCCAACGTGGAGATGCCCTGGCCGGCGAAGTAAATCTGGAAGTTGCGATGAGCGAGCGCCCGAATGGCCGAAGGCCAGCGGGCGCGAGGGGGTGACGACAGGTGGGGCAACGATGTGAATCCTCAGTGACGGACCCACCGCCAGCATCGCCCGTCGCCTGCGACGCGCCCTGGACAAGGCGCGCCGTGGACAGGGTTCAGCCTGGCAGCAGGCAACCTTTCTTCTTCAAGGACTCCAGGACCCAGGAGCGGTCGTTGGTGCCTTGGGCAATGTGTTCCAGTTGAGCCGTTTCCGCCTTGTGCTTGGCGGTAGCACGCGCGTAGACCTCAGCGACCTCATCATAAGGCACGCACAGCAGTCCATCGTCATCGCCGATCATCAGATCGCCGGGGTGGATCACCATACCGTCGAGGGCGATCGGCACGTTGATCTCGCCGGGACCGTCCTTATAGGGACCGCGGTGCGAAACGCCAGCCGCAAACAGCGGGAATTGGCCCGCGCCAATGTTGGCCGCATCGCGAATGGCGCCGTTGATGACGATACCGGCGACGCCGCGCTTGACCGCATAGGCCACCATCATTTCGCCAATCAGGGCGTTGGTCAGGTCGCCGCCGGCATCGACCACGATCACATCGCCCGGCTCGGCGATATCGATCGCGTAGTGCAGCATGAGGTTGTCACCTGGGCGGGCCTTGACAGTCACCGCCGGACCGCACAGCACGCCTTCGCGGTGCATGGGCCGCAGACGTGCGCCGCCGGCTGTCATGCGATTCATCGAGTCGCTGACGTTCGCAACCGGTACCTCGCGATAGCGAGCCACCCATTCGTCGCCCACTTTACGAGCGCGCTCAAGCACTCGGAAGCCAATGCTCATGTGACCTACCTCTATTGGAGTTATTCGATTTCATCGGCTAGGCCGACTAGCTTTTTTAGAATGTCATTTCGTTAATCGAATATCAATGGGTTTTTGGTCCCGCTTAATAGCCGCATTACCAGTTTGCTCGCGCATTGTTGCAACACCGTTTCATTATGATAGTGTTCACCTCTGCCGCACCTGCACGGCCATACCGTCCCCTACAAGAACAAGGTATCGATGATGTCCCGCACCATTCTGCTGACCGGCCCAGCGTTGGCCGAAGAGGCCATGCGCCTGGCCGCCGCCCAAGGCGTCCGAATCATCCCGACCACGCCCTATTTGCCGGCCGAGGAACTGGAGGCGATCATTCGCGCCGAACAGCCCGACGCCATCGTCGTGCGCCAGGGCAGTCTGACCCGCGCCATGATCCATGCGTCAGCCAACCTCAAAGTGATCGCCAAGCATGGGGTGGGCTACAACACCATCGACATCCAGGCTGCTGCCGAGCGCCGCATCCCGGTCTCCATCGCGGTGGGTGCCAATGCCCAGTCGGTCGCCGAACACGCCTTTGCCCTGATGTTCAGCGTGGCCCGGCAGACCGCCCTGCTCGATGCGCGACTGCGCGACGGGCACTGGGACAAAGCCTCGGCCAATGGCATCGAGCTCAGCGGCAAGACGCTCGGCCTGATAGGACTGGGCTCGATCGGCGGCATCCTCATGGACCTGGTGGCGCCGCTGCGCATGAAGGTCAAGGTCTACGACCCCTACCTCAAGCAGTTGCCGGCACGCGAGCATGTCGAGCGCGAAGAGGATTTCGATCGCCTGCTGGCCGACAGCGACGTGATCAGCCTGCATTGCCCGCTGACCGAGACCAACCACAACCTCATCGGCGCCGCGCAAATCGCGCGCATGCGTCCCGGCGCCATCCTGATCAACACGGCACGCGGTGAACTGGTCGACACGCCAGCGCTGGTCAGTGCCTTGAGCGAGCGACGCCTCGGCGGCGCAGGCCTGGATACCTTCAACCCTGAACCACCACCGGCCGACAGCCCGCTGTGGGGACTGCCGACGTTGGTCGCCACGCCGCACGTGGGCGCCAACACCACCGAGGCCCGCGACCGCGTCGGCCTGGTGGCGCTCCAGCAGATCCTCGACGTCTGGGAAGGCAAGGCACTGGAGCCACGTTGCGTCGTCAACCGGCACCTGTTCGACAGCTGATCATCCATCCCTGGCGCGTCACCGCCCGTGCGGCAGGCGCCAGGGCCAAGTCTCACTCCAGAAAAACAACAATTGGAGAGCACCATGATTTCAGTGACTTCACAGCCCAGTGAGCTCGAACGCGCGACCATGCGCCGCGTCGCCTGGCGCCTGCTGCCGTTTCTCATCGTCTGCTACCTGATCGCGATCATCGACCGCGGCAACATCGGCATGGCTTCGCTGCAGATGAACCAGGACCTGGAACTGTCCGCCAAGGTCTTCGGTTTCGCCAGCAGCCTGTTCTTCTTCGCCTATTTCCTGGTCGAAGTACCCAGCAACCTGGCCATGCAGCGCTACGGCGCGCGGATTTGGATCGCCCGCATCATGATCACCTGGGGCCTGATCTCCGCCGGTACCGCCTTCGTCCAGGGCGCCAACTCGCTGTACGTGATGCGTTTCCTGCTCGGCGCCGCTGAAGCTGGCTTCTTCCCGGGCGTCCTGCTCTACCTCACCTACTGGTTGCCCTCGGCCTACCGTGCGCGAATGGTGGCGTTGTTCATGGTGGCCATTCCGGCCGCCAACTTCATCGGCTCGCCGCTCTCCGGCCTGCTGCTGAGCCTGGACGGCTGGATGGGCATGCGCGGCTGGCACTGGCTGTTCATTCTCGAAGGCATTCCCGCCGTGCTGCTGGGCATCGCTTGTCTGTTCGTGCTGACCGACCGCCCCGAGCAGGCCAAGTGGCTGAGCGACGAACAACGCGCCTGGCTGACCACACGCCTGGCCGAGGAAGCGGCGAAGAAAACCACCATTGGCCATATTTCGTTGTGGAAACTGTTGCGCCACAAGGACATCTGGGTGCTGGCGCTGATCTACTCGGGCGCCTCTGCTGCGGGCAGCACCATGAGCGTCTGGGCCCCGCAACTGCTCAAGACCTTTGGTCTGACATCGATGGAAATCGGCCTGGTCAACGCCATTCCCTACGGCATCGCCTCGGTGCTGATGATCGTCTGGGGTCGCAGCTCCGACCGCACGGGCGAACGTCGCTGGCACACGGCAATGACCATGTTGCTGATCGCGGCTGGCCTGCTGATGACCCTGTTCACCTCGTCGTTACCGGCCACCGTGGTGATGCTGACCATGGTGCTGGTGGGCGCCTACTCGATGAAAGGGCCGTTCTGGGCGCTGGTGTCCGGCTGGCTGTCCTCCTCCACCGCTGCCGCCGGCCTGGCGGCCGTGGGCGCGATGGCCAACCTCATCGGCGGTGGCCTGATGGTGAACGTCTACGGTGCCATCCACGACGCCACCAACAGCTACGCGCTGGCGCTGATGCCACTGGCGGCGCTGTGCACCCTGGCCGGCGTCATGGTGTTGGTGATCGGTCGCAAACGTCAGCTTGAGCAAGCCGAAGCGGCGGCGGCGCTCGGCGCCAAGTAATTCTGCGCCGCACGCATCGACGCCCACCTTCCGTCGAGGAACGTGGGCGTCGTCTTGTCACTACAACAATAAAACGAGGTTTGCGATGTCTCTTACTCGTCGCCACTTTCTGCAGGTGGCCGGCGCCCTTGGCGCTGCCGCTTCCACCGGGGTGTTGGCCAAGGTGCCGTTCAGCCAAGGCGACGCGCCAGCTCGCCTGGTGCCACCTCAAGGCAGCATCGACTGCCATATGCACTTGTACGACAGCCGTATTCCCGCCGCCGCTGGCGCCACGTTGTTGCCGCCGGCCGCTTCGCTGGAAGACTATCGCCAGCTTCAGCAGCGTCTCGGGCTACGTCGCATGGTGATCGTCACCCCTTCGACCTACGGCACGGACAACCGCGTCATGCTCGACGGACTGCTGCGCAGTCGCGGCGATGCGAGAGGGGTCGCGGTGGTGGCCAGCAGCATCACCGATGCCGAGCTTGAGCACCTCCATCAGGCCGGCGTTCGCGGTATCCGCTTCAACCTCAGCGTCGGCACCCAGGCCCTGGATGGCATCGAAGCGCTGGCCGCCCGTGTGGACGAACTGGGCTGGAACGTCCAGGTCGCTACCGGGCCGCTGCTGCCGGAGGTGGCACCGCGCCTGGCCAAGCTGCCGAGCAAGCTGGTGATCGATCACCTGGGCCACGTACCGCAGCCAGAGGGCCTGGAATCCACGGCATTCGCCGCGCTCACAGGACTGCTCGACGCTGGGCGCACCTGGGTCAAGCTGTCGGCGCCCTACCTGCGCTCAGCAGTCGGTGCGCCGGGTTATCAGGATGTGGGCATAGTCGTCAGCACGCTGATCGCGCGCTATCCCCAGCACCTGGTGTGGGGCAGCGACTGGCCGCACCCGACGTTGGCGCCAGAGCAGAAGCCGGACGATGCAGCGCTGCTGGACCTGTTGCTGCAATGGGCACCGGATGACCGCGTGCGCACGATGATCCTGCGCGATACGCCCGTGAAGCTGTACGACTTCTAAGAAAGCGTGCCGGCCAACGAGGGCGGGCTGTCAGGGGCCTCTGTTCTTCGGCTCGACCTTGCACCTCACACATCGCCCTTCTGCTAACCCCCTCAACTTCCGTTCGTTCAGCCTTCGTTCAGACTGCTTGAAGAAAACCTTGATGCGACCTCGCTAGGATCCCAGCGCTTCGAGGAACCAATGGGTTCCTTGCCTTCAAGTCGGCTACCGAGGTCTGCATGACCGAGCATTTTCTACCCTTTTCTCGTCCGAGCATTGGCGAGCAAGAGATTACCGCCGTTGCACAGGTGCTCCGATCAGGCTGGATCACCAGCGGGTCGAAAAATCTGGAGCTCGAACAGCGCTTTGCCGAGTACGTGGGCGGCAAACATGCAGTTGCACTGTCCAGTGCTACCGGCGCATTGCACGTCACGCTGCTGGCGTTGGGGATCGGGCCAGGAGATGAAGTCATCACGCCTTCGCTGACCTGGGTTTCGACAGCCAACATCATTTCACTGATCGGCGCCACGCCGGTGTTCGTGGACGTCGATCGGCACACCCTGATGTGCGATGCACAGCATGTACAGGCCGCCATCACCCCGCGAACGCGGGCAATCATACCCGTTCATTTCGCCGGAGCCGCACTGGACCTGCGACCTCTGCGAGCCCTTGCAGAACAGCACGGCATTGCGCTGATCGAAGACGCTGCCCATGCGGTGGGAACCGAGTATTGCGATGCTCGGATCGGCGCCAGCGGCACCGCCATCTTTTCATTCCACGCCATCAAGAACCTGACCTGCGCCGAAGGCGCCATGCTGGTCACCGACGACCACGCGTTGGCCGATCGCGTGCGGCGCCTGAAATTCCATGGACTGGAAGTTGACGCGTTTGATCGCTCGAGCCAAGGCCGGCGCCCCCAGGCGCAGGTCATCGAGCCAGGCTTCAAGTACAACCTGGCGGACATCAATGCGGCCATGGCGCTGGTTCAGTTGCGACGGTTGGAAGCACTCAATGCCAGGCGCCACGCGCTGGCCGAACAGTACACCGCTCGCCTGGCCGATCTGCCCGTCAAGCCGCTGGCTGTTCCGACCTACCCGATCCGCCACGTCTGGCACCTGTTCATCCTGCGCATCGATGAGCAGGCCTGTGGCCTGACTCGCGACGCGTTCATGGACGCCATGAAGCACCAGGGTATTGGCTGCGGCATCCACTTCATTCCTGCACACCTGCACCCCTACTACCGCCAGGCCTACCCGGATGTTCGACTGCCGGAGAGTGAATGGAATGCTTCGCGGCTGTGCTCGATTCCACTGTTCCCCGACATGCAGAGCCACGACGTTGAACGGGTTGTTTCAGCCATCGAACACTGCCTGGAGCGCCGAGGATGAAGCCGGCATCATTCAAACTCGTCTCGATCGTGATTCCGGTATTCAACGAAGAGGCAAGCCTTCCCCAGTTGTTGTGCAGGACGCTTGCCGCCTGCAGTCGTCTGTCGCAACCGTTCGAACTCATCCTGGTGGATGACGGCAGTCGCGATCGTTCCTCGACGATCATGCAGGAGGCAGCCTCGGTCGAGGGCAGCCCGGTGGTGGCCGTACTGCTGAACCGAAACTATGGCCAGCATGCGGCGATTTTTGCAGGCTTCGAGCAGTCCGCCGGGGATCTGATCATCACCCTGGATGCCGACCTGCAGAATCCACCTGAGGAAATTCCACGGCTGGTCGAGCAAGCCGCCTGTGGCTATGACGTGGTGGGCTCGGTCCGCGCGCGCCGCCAGGACTCAGCATGGCGACGCTGGCCCTCGCGGCTTGTCAATCGAGCGGTCAAGAGCGCCACCGGGGTGGCCATGCACGACTATGGCTGCATGCTGCGCGCCTACCGTCGCCCGATTGTCGACGCCATGCTCAAGTGCCAGGAACGCAGCACCTTCATTCCCGTGCTGGCCAACAGCTTCGCCCGCCACACCTGCGAAATCCGCGTCGCCCATGCCGAGCGTGAGCATGGCGAGTCAAAGTACAGCCCGATGGGCCTGCTCAACCTCATGTTCGATCTGCTCACCTGCATGACCAACATGCCCCTGCGCCTGTTGAGTCTGTGCGGTGCAGCCATGGCCAGTGCTGGCTTCGTGCTGGCCTGCGCGCTGGTGCTGCTGCGCCTGACATTTGGCGCGGCCTGGGCCGGTAACGGTCTGTTCGTGTTGTTCGCCGTGTTGTTCATGTTCAGCGGCGTCCAGTTGCTGGGCATGGGGCTGCTGGGCGAATACCTGGGCCGCCTGTACAGCGACGTCAGGGCGCGCCCGCGATTTCTGATCGAGCACGTTATCAGAGCCTGTCCTGCTTCGCGCCCGGTACCGCCGGAGCCTGCCAATCCGCTTCCTTCTGCCAGGGAATCCTGACGACATGAACGTCAAAACCGTTGTCTTTGCCTATCACGATATCGGTTGCACCGGCATCGAATCACTTCTCGAAGCCGGTTACGATATTTGCGCGGTCTTCACCCACATCGATCAGCCTCAGGAACGGATCTTCTTCGGCTCCGTAGCGCGTCTGTGCGCTGAGCGTGGCATCCCGGTTTACGCCCCCGAAGACGTCAATCATCCCCTGTGGGTGCAGCGCATTCGCGAGCTCGAGCCGGACTTCCTGTTTTCCTTCTATTACCGCCAGCTCTTGGGCGAGTGTATCCTCGCCTGCGCCAAGCGCGGCGCATTCAACCTGCACGGGTCCCTGCTGCCACGCTACCGAGGCAGAGCCCCAGCGAACTGGGCCATCATCAACGGCGAGACGCAGACCGGCGTCACCCTGCACCGAATGGTCGGACGCGCCGATGCCGGGCCGATCCTTGCTCAAGTTCCGGTAGCCATCGCCGAGACCGACACTGGTCTGAGGCTTCAACAGAAACTGCGCGCAGCAACCATTGGCTTGCTGCGCGAAAAGCTACCACTACTGGCGGCCGGTGGCCTTGCAGAGGTGCTGCAGGATGAAACCCAGGCCAGCTACTACGGCCGCCGTACGGCCGCCGATGGCCTGATCGACTGGCAGTGCCCGGCCAAACGACTCTACGACCTGATCCGCGCGTTGACCCATCCCTACCCTGGCGCCTATTGCCAGACCAGTGAGCACAAATTGTTGATCTGGGACGCCGATGTCATCCCGGGCAACCTCGGTCAGCCGCCTGGCACGGTGCTGTGCGCCGATCCGTTGCGCATCGCCTGCGGGGAAGATTCGCTGGTGGTGCGCCATGCACAGCGCGGCGACCATGGTCTGTATCTCTGCGGTGCGGGCTTGGCCCGTGAGCTGGGCCTTGTGGAGGGAGCGTCGCTGAACGCGGCGCACCCGCCTGCAAAACGCCCGACGCGGGTGCTGATCCTCGGCGTCAATGGCTTCATCGGCAATCACCTGTCCGAGCGACTGTTGAGTGACGGCAACTACGAAATCCATGGCATGGACATTGGCTCGGATGCCATCGAACGGTTGAAGGACAATCCACAGTTCCACTTCGTCGAGGGCGACATCAGCATCCACAGCGAATGGATCGAATACCACGTCAAGAAATGCGACGTCGTACTGCCGCTGGTCGCCATCGCCACCCCCATCGAGTACACCCGCAACCCGTTGCGCGTCTTCGAACTGGACTTCGAAGAAAACCTCAAGATCATCCGCTACTGCGTGAAGTACGGAAAACGCGTGATATTCCCTTCCACTTCGGAAGTCTATGGCATGTGCCAGGATCCGGAGTTCGACGAGGACAGGTCGAACCTGGTCGTAGGCCCCATCAACAAACAGCGCTGGATCTACTCGGTTTCCAAGCAACTGCTGGACCGAGTCATCTGGGCCTACGGGAAGCAAGGTCTGCGTTTTACTTTGTTCCGTCCGTTCAACTGGGTAGGCCCGCGCCTAGATCGCCTGGACTCGGCGCGCATTGGCAGCTCGCGAGCGATCACCCAGCTGATCCTGCACCTGGTGGAAGGCACCCCCATACGCCTGGTCGACGGTGGCGAACAGAAGCGCTGCTTCACCGATGTCGCCGACGGCATCGAAGCGCTGGCGCGCATTATCGACAACGAAGGAAGTTGTTGCGACGGGCAGATCATCAATATAGGCAACCCCGAGAACGAGGCGAGCATCCGCGAGTTGGGCGAAGCCTTGCTGCGTCAGTTTGATGCGCACCCGCTACGCGGCGAGTTCCCGCCCTTTGCCGGGTTTCAGTTGGTGGAGAACCGCACGTTCTACGGCGACGGCTACCAGGATGTCAGCCACCGCAAACCACGCATCGCCAATGCACGACGTTTGCTGCACTGGCAGCCGACCGTCGATCTGGAACAGACCATCGCCAAGACCCTGGACTTTTTCCTCAACGAAGCGCTCCGCGAGCGCGGGAGAGGCCAATGAGTCGGGTGGGATTGCGGATCGATGTGGACACCTTTACCGGCACGCGTGAAGGCGTGCCCGCGCTGCTCGATCTGCTCGACGCCGCTGCGGTCAAGGCCACCTTCTTTTTCAGCGTGGGCCCCGACAACATGGGGCGCCACCTCTGGCGACTGGCCCGCCCGGCATTCCTGCACAAGATGCTGCGCTCGAAGGCCGCCAGCCTTTATGGATGGGACGTGCTCCTGGCCGGCACGGCATGGCCTGGAAAGTCGATAGGCAACAAGTTGGCACCGATCATGCGGCGCGCCCAGGAGGCAGGTCATGAGATCGGCTTGCACGCCTGGGATCACTACGCCTGGCAAGCCCACGCCGGCCGATGGCCGGATCACGTTCTGGTCGATCAGGTGCGTCAGGGCAAGGAATGCCTCGAAGACATCATTGGCCAATCGGTGACCTGTTCGGCAGCACCCGGCTGGCGGGCTGACACCCCTATCCTTTCGGCCAAGCAGGCGCTCGATTTTCGCTACAACAGCGACTGCCGAGGCTGCGGAATCTTCCTGCCGCTACTGTCCGACGAATGCCCAGGCACCCCGCAGATTCCTGTGAGCCTACCGACTTTTGACGAAATGACGAGGCCTGGATTGTCCTTGAACAGCTTCAACGAGCTCATCCTCGATCAACTGACCGCCAGCCGCGATGGCGTCTATACCGTCCATGCCGAAGTGGAAGGCCGGAGCATGGCCAGTGGATTCGAACAACTGCTCAAACGCGCCGCCTGGCGCGGCATCGACTTCAAGCCCCTGGGGGCGTTGCTGCCAGAGGATGTCCATCGCCTACCGACCGCCCATGTCATACGCGGGGCGGTGGCGGGCCGCGAAGGCTGGGTGGGGGTTCGTCATACATGAGTCGCGTCCAACAGTGGTCACTGATCGTCCTGATCTTCGTCCTGTTCTATGCCCTGCCGTTAAGCAACCATGGTCTATGGATCCCGGACGAAACGCGCTACGCGCAAATCGGCCAGGAAATACTGCTCAGCGGTGATTGGGTTTCCCCCCATTTCATGGGCCTGCGCTATTTCGAAAAGCCCATAGCCGGTTACTGGATGATCGCCGCAGGACAAGCGGTCTTCGGCGAGAACCTTGTCGGAGTACGCATCGCATCGCTACTCGCCACAGCCCTGAGCACCCTGCTGATTTTCCAACTGGCCCAGCACATCTGGCACAACCGCCGTACCAGCTGGCTGGCGGCGGCGTTCTATGCGAGCTTCGGGCTGATTGCCGGCCAGGCCGGTTATAGCAACCTGGATCCTCAGTTCACCTGGTGGGTCAATTTCAGCCTCGCTGCACTGTGGGGCGCGTTGAACGCCTCAACGACTCGACGGCGACTCGGGCTGTGGGCCGTGCTTGGACTGGCCTGCGGTATGGGGTTCCTGACCAAGGGGTTCCTCGCTTTGCTGTTGCCGGTGCTGATCGCCGTGCCCTACGCCGTGTGTCGCAAGTGCTTCAAGCCACTGCTGAAGTTTGGGCCACTCGCAGTGCTAGTGGCGCTGTTGGTGTGCGCACCCTGGGCGTTGAGCGTGCATGCCAGGGAGGCGGATTACTGGAGCTTCTTCTTCTGGCATGAGCACATTCGACGCTTCGCTGCCGAAGACGCCCAGCACCTGCGGCCTTGGTGGTTCTATCTGCCCCTCATGCTCGCGGCCACCCTGCCCTGGGCCGGCCTGCTCCCGATCAGCCTCAAACAAGCGTGGCGCGAGCGCTCATCCGCCGACATGGTCTTCCTGGCGCTCTGGCTGGTGTTACCGTTCCTGTTCTTCAGCCTGAGCCGTGGCAAGCTGCCGACCTACATCATGCCGTGCCTGATGCCCCTGGCGCTGATGATGGCCCGTGCCATCGACCGGCGCCTGAGCGAGTACGAAGGTGCAGCGCTTCGCTTCAACGGCTGGATCAATCTCGGCATCGCCGTGATTGCCAGCGGCGGCCTGGCAGTTGTGCAGTGGAAACAGCCGGTCTATGTCGATGAACCTCTGGTGTTGTGGCTGGCAGTCATCGTCATCGTCGTGTGGGGGCTGTGTGGTCTGGCCCAGGCGATCAAGCCCATCCGCTTGTGGTACACCCCGCTGCTGGGCCTCTGGACGCTGATCGCGATCCTGCCAGCGGCGATGCCCGCACGTGTGGTGAACAACAAGACACCTGACACGTTCATTGCCACGCATCTGCCGGAACTGATGAACGTAACGCACCTGGTGAGCAATGACCTGGGCGCCGCCTCGGCGTTGGCGTGGCTTACAAAAAGACCCGATGTCACCCTCTACGGCACCAGAGGTGAACTGAAGTACGGCTTGTCATACCCCGAACACAGTCATCGCAGCGTCGCACCCGACGCCTTTCAGGCGTGGTTGCACGAGACACGAAAAACGGGATCGGTCGCCGTCGTACTGAGAAGCAAGGACGGCTCTGGCCGCCATCTGCCGCAGCTCCCTGGCGGCAGACGGTACGCATCGGGGCACTTGTCGCTCGTCATTCTCGAGCAGACCCCATGATCATCCTGCTGATACTCGCCACCTCGCTGCTGACCTGCTGCGGGCAGATCGCGCAGAAGTTCACGGCTCAATCCTGGGCGGCGCTGGCCAGCGGCACCTCGCGGTGGGCCATTCTGGACTGCCCCTGGCCATGGCTGGCATCGATCAGTCTGGTGCTGGGCCTGGGCTGCTGGTTGGGCGTGCTTCGGCACATGGATGTCGGTGTCGCCTATCCAATGCTGAGCCTGAACTTCGTGCTGGTGGCGCTAGCTGGGCGCTACCTGTTCGGCGAAGTGCTGCCAGGCCGAAATCTGGCAGGCATCGCCCTGATCGCAAGTGGCGTGCTGATGCTGGGGGGGCTGTCATGAGCCCCCGCACAGGTCTGGCCGCTGCCTGGACGAGCGTGCTGCTGGTCAGCGCTGCGCAGCTAGCCATGCACTGGGGCATGACTCGGCTGCCAGCGATTTGCGACTGGGCCTGGGCCACGTGGCCCAGGGGTGCAGTCGCCTGGGTAGCGGGCGGTGTCGTGGCCTACGCGGTTTCACTCGGCTTCTGGCTACGAGCCCTAAGCCACCTGCCTCTGGGCAGGGCCTACGGCCTGCTTGGCCTGAGCTACGCGCTGGTCTACATCCTGTCGGCCAGCCTGCCCTTTTTCGACACCCATTTCTCGGCCATCAAGACAGTGGGCGTGGGCCTGATCGTGGCCGGCGTATGGCTAATGAATACCTGCGGTGCGAGCCGCGACTGCCCTGTGCAGTGTTGCAAGGAGAGTCAATGAAAATCACGGTCTATGGGAGCGGCTACGTCGGTTTGGTGCAGTCCAGTGTGCTGGCGGAAGTCGGTCATGATGTCGTGTGCATGGACATCGATCAGAACAAGGTGGACGCACTGTCGCGGGGTGTGGCGACGATCTTCGAGCCGGGGCTCGAGGCACTGCTGCGCGAAGGTCTGGACAGCGGACGATTGCGGTTCACCAGCGACTCATGTCTGGCTGCGGAGCATGGGCACGTGCAATTCATCGCGGTCGGCACGCCCCCGGGGGCAGACGGTGCGGCAGATCTGGGGGCAGTCTTCGCGGTGGCGGATCAGATCAGCCTTCACCGCTCAGCACCGGTCATCATCGTGGAGAAATCCACGGTGCCGGTGGGTACCGGTGATCGCCTGCGCCAGCACATTCGCCGGCGACTCGACGATGCGGGGCGCTCACTGGAGTTCGAAATTGCCTCGAACCCGGAGTTTCTCAAGGAGGGTGCGGCACTGGCTGATTGTCGCCGACCCGACCGGATCGTCATCGGGACCGAGAGCGAAGCGGTGCGTCAGGTGATGCGCGAACTCTATGAGCCATTCAATCGCAACCATGACCGCATGCTGTTCATGACGCTGCGCAGCGCCGAACTGACCAAATACGCAGCTAATGGCATGCTGGCCACCAAGATCAGCTTCATCAACCAGCTCGCCGAACTTGCCGAACACGTGGGCGCCGACATTGAGTCGGTGCGTTTGGGCATGGGGGCAGATCCCCGAATTGGCTACCACTTTATCTACCCAGGCTGCGGCTACGGCGGCTCATGCTTTCCCAAGGACATGCGCGCGCTCATCAACAGCGCGCAGCAGGTGCAATGCCCGAGCGACCTGCTGGAGGCTGTGGAAGCGATCAATGGGCGGCAAAAAAGCAAGTTGTTCGAACGCATCAAGAGCTACTTCGGCAGCGATCTCACCGGCAAGGTGTTCGCGCTCTGGGGACTGGCGTTCAAGCCCAACACCGATGACATTCGTGATGCACCCAGCCGAGTACTCATGGAATCACTGTGGGCCCACGGGGCGCGGGTCAATGCCTACGATCCAGAGGCGATGCTGGAAACCCAACGCGCCTACGGCCACGATGCGCGCCTGTCGTTGATGGGCACGCCTGAGGCGGCGCTGACGGGGGCGGACGCCTTGGTTATCTGCACGGAGTGGCAACAGTTCAAGGCCCCGGATTTCGAGGCGATCAAAGACCGCCTGAACGCACCGGTCATCATCGACGGCAGAAATCTCTTCGATCCCGAGCGGATGCACAGGCACGGTATCACCTACTTCCCCATTGGCCGTGGACGGTCGTGTGCCCCCTCAGATGATGGACGTCTGTCGGACGGAGTGCCGGAGTCGCTTTTGGCCCAGTGATCTGGAGAAAAGTCAGCGGGCGTTGATCGGGCATCTTGCGTAAAACGCCTGATTCCCATACAGCGCTCGCCCTGTTGTTCACGGTGGACTGTGCGCGATTTGTCACCCGAGGTGCTTTTGAATCATCGACGAATCCTCATCATTGAAGACCGCTCCGAGGGGGCAGGCGTGCTGGCGACTTATCTGAAAAGGGAAGGTTTCGAAACCACGGTCGTACACGACGGCATTCCAAGCCAAGCCCTATTTCGCCATCTCGATCCAGCGCTGGTCCTGCTGGATATCACCTTGCCAGGAAGAGACATACATCGATTTCTCTTCGAACTGCGTCAAACCTGCCTAACGCCCGTCATCGTCCTCACCGCCGCGGCCGACGTCACGGAAAAAATCGGCGTACTGCGCCAAGGGGCGGACGATTACATTCCCAAACCCTATAACCCAAGAGAGGTCACGGCGCGCATTCAGGCTGTACTGCGCCGTGCTTGGCCAGCACAGGCGTCGCGAAGCGTCCTCGAATGCGACGGCGTCTGGGTGGACCTCGAGGCCCTGGTCGGTGGCGTGCGCACTGCCGACGGAGACTCGGTCCTGCTGAGTCTGACTCGGACCGAACTGGGCGTGCTGACTGCACTGCTTAAAACCCCCTACAAAGCTTTCACCCGCGAAGAGCTGCTGGCGTCGAGCATGCCCGACAGCGATGCCCAGAGCCGCGTGATCGACACGCATGTCCATAATTTGCGGCGCAAGCTCGAAGCCGCAGGGGTCATGCAAGTACCGAGCACGGTCAGGGCCGTGGGCTACCGATTCAGGTCGGTGGCCAAACTGCGGCAAATGGGCGCGCCCTAAAGCTTTTACAGACTCACCCAGCTGCGGCTTAATAGCGCCGTCCCGCTCAAGGATGGCCAATGCCCACCACGCGTCACACGCCCCTGCTGCTGCTTGCCTGCCTCGTCGTGCTGTTCAACCTGCTGGCGATGCCACTCGACCGCGCGCTACGCCCTCCGGCAGTCGATTCATCGTTGCTGCTGGGCAGTTTCTGCAGCCTGCATGGTGTGCAGAACCTGCCCAAGTCGGTGCTGGCGCAACTCAAGCTCGACCAGGCCGAGTTGTCCGATCAGCTCGACAGCACGCCTGCGCCCGGCGATTGCTGCTGCGGCCACGCAGGCCAGGCCGCCTTGGCCTCGACCTATTTCAGACATCTGATCCCGCGCTTCTGGCCCGACGTCCTGCTCCTCAGCCCGGCGCCTGACCGGCCAGTCCCGCGCGAGCAACGACCCGCCCTCACACCGCGCGCCTCTCCTCTGGCTTGAAGACTCGTCCCTAGAGCACCGCGCTGCGCACTGCTGCGCGCACGCATACGACTGTCCTGCCAGGAACCGCTTTCCATGACTGCGTCACGCCATGCCGCACGCGCCGCCCTGCCCGCGCTTGCCCTCACCTGCACCCTCGCTCCGGCCCCCCAGGCCAAAGCCGAGACGATCCCTCCCGCGAGTACCCCCCTGACCTTGGGCGCTGTCAGCGTCTCAGGCCGCGAAACCGGCCCACTGTCCAGCGCCGCGCTGATCGGTTCGGTCGATGTGCTGCGCGCCGACACGCTCGACACCCTGCCCGTCGCCTACGCCTGGGAATTGTTCAGGCGCGCGCCGGGTGTGCTGCTGACCGAATTCAACCAGGGCACCACCTCGGGGAAGCTGTCGATGCGCGGCTTCAATGGCGAGGGGGAAGTCAACGCCGTGAAGTTGCTGATCGATGGCATCCCCAGCAACACCAACGACGGCAACATGCCCTTCATCGATGCGGTGTTCCCGCTCGACATCGACAACATCCAGGTGGTGCGTGGCACCCAGGACCCACGTTATGGACTGAACAACATCGCCGGCAACGTTTCGATCAACACCCGCACCGGGGGCGACTACAACCAGGCGCGACTGCGCTATGGCAGTTTCGACACCCGCGAAGTACAACTGGCCAAAGGCATCGAAGGCACGAACTGGACTCAGAACTACTTCTTCGCCCGCCAACAGGTCGGCGGATACCGGGACCACGCCGACACCGAGCGCTATACGTTTTCCGGCAAATGGTTCTACACCCCGGATGACGGCCGCTACCGCGCAGGATTGATCGCACGCCACTACCAGAGCACCGCCCAGGAGGCCGGTTACCTCAGCGCAGACGACGCCCGCCACGAGCCACGCCACAGCAATGCCTTCAATGCGACCGACCAAGGCACGCGGCGCATCAACCAACTGAGCCTGCATCTGGACACCGACCTCACCGACGACCTCGCCTGGTCCACCAAGGTCTATCTCAACACCTTCGACGACCGGCGCTGGACGCAGTACTGGCGCACCAGCGCACAGCAGGAGCGCTACGCGAACGAAACCCAGTATGGCGCCCTCACCTCGCTCACCTGGCGACCCGAGGTTCAGGACCTGCACGGCTTGGCCCTGGAAGGCGGCAGCGACGTAAACCGCCAGGACAATCGCAGCCAGCGCTATCGCACCCTCGACCGAACCCGCCAGGCCCTTACCCGCGACCAGCAGTTCGATTTCGACACGCTCGGCGCTTATGTGCAGGCCGAGATCGAGCCAGTCGCCTCGCTGAAGATCGTCCCGGCCTATCGCGTCGACACGCTCAGTGGCCACTTCGACAATCGCGCCAATGGACAGCAGGCGCCGATCAACGACTACGGCCTGATCCGCCAGCCGAAACTGAGCATGGCCTGGACGCCATGGGACGTGGCGGGCCTGTACGCGAACTGGGGTCGTACCTTCCAGGTCGGCACCGGCGCGGCGGCGTACAAGATCCCGCCAAGCCACCAGGACCTGGCGCCCTCGATCAACGAGGGCTGGGAGACGGGCATCACCTTCAACCCCACGCGCTGGCTGGACGGTCGCCTGGCTTACTGGCGCCAGGAGGCCAGTGGCGAAGTCAGCCGGCGCCTGAACGATCCCAGTGGCGAGTCCGACAACGTCGGCGAAACTCGGCGCTGGGGCTATGACCTGCAGATGAACCTGCACCCGGACGAGCGCACCGAGTGGTGGCTGGCCTATACCTGGCAGTATTCGCGCATCCTGGAGCCCAGCGCCGCCTTGCCGGCAAGCCGAGGACAGGAGATCGATCATGTCCCCCATCACGTGTGGAATGCCGGAGTCCGCTACCAGGCCTCGCCAGCATTGCAACTGGGCGCCTGGATGAACGGCCAGTCGCGCTATTACCTGGAACGCGAAAACACCCAGGGCCGCTACGGCAGCTTCGTGCTGATGAACCTGAGCGCAAGCTACCGACTGAGCGAGTCGGTCAGCGTCGACCTGCAGTTGAAGAACCTCGCCAACCGCTACTACGCATACGTCTGGTACGACCCCGATGGCGCGCAGGCTTCGCTGCATTCGCCAGGCGACGGGCGCGCGCTGTACGCCGGGGTCACGTTCGACTTCTAAGTCCGCCAGCCGGTCAACGCAGGTGCTGGGCGAGCTCGGCGATGTGTTGCGGACCGATGCCGCAGCAGCCGCCGATCATGCTCGCACCGCGCTCACGCCAGTCCTGGGCCCACTTCAGGTAACCCGGCGGGTCCAGGTCGTCGCGCAACTCATCCAGACCGTCGTTGGCGGTGGCCTCTTTCGGCTGGGGCGGGAAGGCATTGGCATAGGCGCCGATGGCGATGTCGGCCTGGCGCGCGTCGATCACCGCACACGCGGCGTCGATCGCGGCACCGATGACCTCGGGCTGGCTGCAGTTGAACAGCACGGCCGCCACGCCGAGTTCGGCTGCCGCCGCCACCGCCTCGCTCACCGGCTCGCCGGAGCGCAGGCGAGGGATCGGGTCGACCTCTTCGTCCTGGAGGGTGAACGACACCCAGAACGGCTTGCCGTCCTTGGGCAGATGGGCATGGATGGCGCGCACTTCGGCAATGGCGCTCTGCGTCTCGGCCAGCCAGACGTCTACATGTGCAGCCAAGCCCAGAACCAGCGGCGTGAGGACCTCTGCGACGCGCTCAGGCTGGAACAGGTCCGGCCGGTACGAACCGAACAGCGGCGGCAACGACCCGGCCACCTGTACAGGATGCGCACTGGCCCTGGCGGCCTGGCGCGCCAGTTGCCCGGCGATGTCGGCCAGGTGCTGGCCTTCTTCGGCAAACCGCGCCTCACCGATGTGGAACGGCACCACCGCATAGCTGTTGCTCGTGATCACCCGCGCCCCGGCTTCGATAAACGCGGCATGCACACCGACTACCGCCTCGGGGGCCTCGCTGAGGGCGAGCGCCGACCACTCCGGCTGGCGGAAC
The DNA here is from genome assembly GCF_030658255.1 of Pseudomonas sp. RAC1. NCBI lineage: Bacteria > Pseudomonadati > Pseudomonadota > Gammaproteobacteria > Pseudomonadales > Pseudomonadaceae > Pseudomonas > Pseudomonas sp. RAC1. The sequence continues at coordinate 61,028 of NZ_JAUTXS020000035.1, read as the reverse complement.
GGTGCGCCGCTGCGTTGCAACTCCCGTCCCATGCCCCCGTCAAGAATCACCATGTCACGCTGTTTCATATAACGCCTCTGCAGGTTCTTATGAAGAAAATTCATTATGAACGTCGGATTTATACCTATTAAATATCCGAATTCACTTTCCGCCAACCTTTCAGGTACTTACATGCGTTTTCCTGCCTTGCTCGGCGCGGGCCTCATGCTGCTCGCCACCGCCACTCACGCGCTTGCCGGCGCCACGCTGGAGCGGGTCGAATCTCGCAAGGAACTGGTCAACGTGCTGATGGAGAGCTACCCGCCGTTTTCTTTCCTGAACGAGCAGAACCAGCTGGATGGTTTCGACGTCGACGTAGCCAAGGCCGTCGCTGAGCGGCTGGGCGTCAAGCTGCGCCTGGAAACGCCGTCGTGGGACGTGATTGCCGCCGGTCGCTGGAGCGGGGGCTACGACATCTGCATCTGCTCCATGACCCCCAGCAAGGCGCGCGCCGAAGTCTTCGACTTCCCCGTGGAGTATTACGCCTCCCCTGCGGTGATCGTGGTCAATGCCCAGGACGACCGCATCCACGGCGCCAAGGACCTGGACGGCCGCAAGGTCGGCCTGACCAGCGCGTCGAGCTATGAAAGCTACCTGAACAAGAACCTGGTGATCGAAGGCGACGAAGGACGCAAGATCGACTACCCATTCGACTTCGTCCAGATCGCCCCCTACGACACCGACAACGTCGCCTTCCAGGACCTGGGCCTGGGTGCCGGTGTGCGCCTGGATGCCATTCTCACCAACCTGGTGACTGCCCAGCCGCGATTGAACCAGGACAAGCGCTTCAAACTGGCCGGCGCGCCGCTGTATGAAGAACCGAACGCTGTAGCGATCGAAAAAGGCGATCCCGAATGGGATGCCAAGGTGCGTCAGGTGTTCGCCGAGCTCAAGGCCGACGGCACGCTGACCAAGCTGTCGCAGAAGTGGATCGGTGCCGATATCAGCAAATGAACGCCGAACGTTTTGCTTCAAGATCCCTGCTGGGCTTTCGCGCTCGCCTGTACCTGACATGGCTGGCGCTGTTCGTCCTGTTCATCGGCTTTTTCCTGAGCTTCGACCTGAAGTTCTCGATCATTCTGGAGAAGTTTCCCAACCTCGCCGGTTTCAAGCTCGGACCCAATGGCTTCCTGCAAGGCGCTGCCCTGACGCTGTTCCTGTGCCTGTGCTCGATGCTGGCCTCGGTACTGTTGGGCTTCGCCGCCGCACTGGCCCGGCTGTCGGGCAGTGCCGTGCTGGTGGGCATCGCCAGTTTCTACACGTCGTTCTTCCGCGGCACGCCGCTGTTGATCCAGATCCTGCTGATCTATCTGGGCTTGCCGCAACTGGGGCTGGTGCCCGGCGCCATCAGTGCCGGCATCATCGCCCTGTCGCTGAACTACGGCGCTTATCTGAGCGAAATTTTCCGCGCCGGTATCCTGGGTGTCGCCCGTGGCCAGCGCGAGGCGGCCCTGGCGCTGGGCATGCGCAGCCGGCAGATCTTCAGCCATATCGTCCTGCCCCAGGCCATGCGAGTCATCATTCCGCCGACCGCGAACCAGTTCATTTCCATGCTCAAGGACTCCTCGCTGATCTCGGTGATGGGCGTCTGGGAGGTGATGTTCCTGGCCCAGTCCTATGGCCGCTCGAGTTATCGCTACCTGGAGATGCTCACCACCGCCGCCGTGATCTACTGGGTGCTGTCGATCCTGCTGGAGCTGATCCAGGCGCGACTCGAACGGCATTTCGCCAAGGCGTACCTGCGCTGATCCCTCAGCGCACCTGATCCCGCGCCGGCACCGCCCGAGCCAGCTGCGCCGCTGAAGGCTGCGCCCGGTGCAACGTGACCGGCACCGACTTGGCCGCCGGCACCTTGCTGCGCTCGGCATGATGCCAGAGCGGCACCAACGGGTTGCATTCGGGGTAGTAAGCAGCCGCGCAGCCTTCGGGAATGTCGTAGCCGATGATCTGCAGCGGCCCCGCCTCACGCACCACCTCGGGTTCCACGGCGGTGCGCAGCGTGACCCAATCCCCTGCCGCAAACCCCAGGCGAACCAGATCGCTGCGATTGAGGAACACCACGCTGCGGGTGCCATGCACACCGCGAAAACGGTCGTCGTAGCCGTAGACGGTGGTGTTGAATTGATCGTTGCTGCGCAGCGTCATCAATTGCAGCACATCACGCGGCATCGGCTCATCAAGCACGTCATCGTCAGGATTGAGCCGACCCGGCACGACGAATTGTGCCTTGCCCGACTCGGTGGGCCATTGTCGCTGGTTGACCGCAACGGGACGGTGGAAGCCACCGGTCTGCCACATTCGCGACTCCATGTCGTGGAAGATCTCCGGGTACACCTGGCCGATCGCGCTGCGAATCAGCGCATAGTCCTGTCGCCAGGCAGACCAGGGAACACGGGAGTTATCACCCAGCGTACCGCTGGCCAGGCCGGCGATGATCGCCACTTCCGAGCGCAACTGCTCGCCGGCCGGCTCGTGGGTGCCCAACCAGCCACGCACGCAGCCGGTGCTGTCCTCGGTGCTATAGGCCTGCACCACGCCGTCCTGGCGATCGATCTCGATGTGCCCCAGGCACGGCAGCAACCAGGTGCTGGCGCCGGGTACCAGATGGGTTCGGTTGAGTTTGGTCGCCACCTGGACATCGAGGGCTAGGTCGGACCAGGCCCGCTCCAGACGCGGGGAGTCGGGGACCGCCCTGAGGAAGTTGCCGCCCAGGCCGATGAACCCCTTGACCCTCCCGTCGAGAATGGCCTCGCAGGTGTCCACCGTCGCCAGGCCTTTGTTCGGCGGCACCTCGATGCCGAATAACGCGCGCAATGTGTCGGCCGGCACTTTGGCCGGGTCTTCGGTGATGCCCACTGTGCGCTGACCTTGCACATTGGAGTGCCCGCGGACCGGGCAGATTCCAGCACCGGGTTTGCCGAAGTTGCCGCGCAGTAGCAGGAGGTTGACCAGCATCTGCACGTTTTCCACACCATGCCGGTGCTGGGTCATGCCCATGCCATAGACCACCATCACCTTTTCGCTGCGGGCATACACCGTGGCAGCTGCCTCCAACGCAGCGCGTCCCAGGCCTGAGCGGCGCTCGAGGGTTTCCCAGCTATAGCCATCCACTGCCTGGCAAAGGCTATCGAAGCCCTGGGTGTGTTCGCGGATGAAGGCATGGTCGAGTACCGACACGCGACCACTGGCCAGGGCTTCGCGCTCCATGGCCAGCAGCGCCTTGATGATGCCGGTCACGGCCGCCAGGTCGCCGCCGATCTTCACCTGGTGATACTGCGTGCTGATCACCGTGGACTCGGAACCGATCATCTCGCGTGGCGACTGCGGATTGACGAAACGCTCCAGGCCGCGCTCGCGCAGCGGGTTGAAGGTAATGATCGGGATCTGTCGCTTGCGCGCCGCCTGCAGCGGATGGAGCATGCGCGGCGCGTTGCTGCCCACGTTCTGGCCGAAGAAGAAGATGCAGTCGGTGTGCTCGAAGTCGGCCAGGGTCACGGTGCCGACCGGCACGCCGATGCTCTCCTGCAAGCCGACCGAGGTGCTCTCGTGGCACATGTTCGAGCTGTCCGGCAAGTTGTTGGTGCCATAGGCGCGGGCGAACAGTTGATACATGAACGAGGCTTCCAGGGACGCCCGTCCCGAGGCGTAGAAGACCACCTGCTGCGGATCGAGCAGACGCAACTGCGCGCCGATCTCGCGGTAGGCGTGCTCCCAGGTGGTGACCTGATAGCGGTCGCTGGCGGCATCGTAGCGCAGCGGGTGGGTCAAGCGGCCGTGCTGTTCGAGCGCGTGGTCAGTCCAGGTGCGCAGTTCTGTCAGCGTATGGGCCTCGAAGAAGGCCGGGCCGGTGCGGTGGCGAGTCAGTTCCCAGGCAGTGGCCTTGACGCCGTTCTCGCAGATTTCAAGGCCATGGGGATCGCCCGGCTTGGCCCACGCACAGCTCACACAAGCGAAGCCCTTGGGCTTGTTCTGCTTGAGCAGCGCGCGGGGCGCGGTGGCCAGGGCCTGCTCGCGCCAGAGGATGGCCATGACCGACCTGGCCGAGCCCCAGCCGCCAGCGGCCGAGCGATAAGGTGTGTAGTGCGCCTGGGGATGAATGAGCGACATGGGCCGCCTCGCTGGTCAGAGTTCAGAGGGTCTGAACGTTCGAGGAAGCCCTGCAAATTAAAGTTCAAGCGCCGTGGAGCGGCATAATCACGGCGTGCGGGTGTCTGCCTGCAACGCGGCATGGGTGTCCAGCTCTTCATTGATGAAGGCCGCGATCATGGCGCGATAAACCTGTTCGACCACCACCGGCGAAGCGCCGGTCTGCTCGGCCAATCCCCTCACTTTGCTGATCACCTGCTCCACCCGCGCCGGTGCGCGCACGTCGTCGGTGGTCTTCTTGAAACGGGCGGCCAGGGTAACCAGGCCACCCCGTTTGGCGAGCAACGTCACCAGTTCGCGGTCGACCTGGTCGATACGTTGGCGAACCTGATCGAGTGAGGTGCAGGGTGCATCCATCGGGGCGATTTCCTTTTCCTGAAGTCGAGACAAGCGCCCATTATTGCCTGACGTCAGTCTCCGCGGCCATATGCGTAGCGAAGCGCCCGACTGCCGTGACCACCTCTTGCGCACCGTCCTGGATCTCGGAAATCACCTTGCCGGCCTGGCTGGCCAAGGACAAGCCGATCTCGGCCTGCTTCCTGCTCTCGCCCATGCTCAACACCGCTTCTTCCACCAAGGCATTGTTCTTCTGCACCACCTCGACGATTTCCTCGGTGGCGACACTGGTGCGTCCTGCCAGCTTTCTCACCTCATCGGCCACCACGGCGAAACCGCGCCCCTGATCGCCGGCCCGCGCAGCCTCGATGGCCGCATTGAGCGCCAGCAAGTTGGTCTGTTGGGCGATTCCACCGATGGTCGAGACGATCGAGGTGATCAACTGCGACTGATGGCCCAGGGCTTCGACACCGGCCGAAGCGCTGCTGACCTGGGTAACGATCCGGTTCATGGTCTGCACCGTGTCGGTCACCGCCTCGGCGCCGCGCCGCGCCGATTCATCCGTTTTGCGGGACACTTCGTAAGCCACTCCGGCCGCCGAACTGACCTCCGTTTCGCGATGGACCTGCTCGGTGATATCGGTGGCGAACTTGACGATCTTGTACAACTGGCCACGCGTGTCGCGAACAGGGTTGTAGGAGGCTTCCAGCCACAGCTCGCGACCGGACTTGTCCAGACGCCTGAAGCGGTCCGCGACGAAATGCCCTTCGTTGAGCTGGCGCCACAGCTGCTGGTACTCCTGCGAGTTGGCATAGGCTGCGTCGCAGAAGAGGCGGTGGTGCTTGCCGACGATTTCGGCCAACGGGTATCTGACGGTGTCGAGAAAATTCTGGTTGGCGTTGAGGATGGTGCCATCCAAATCGAACTCGATCACCGCAGTAGAGCGCGACAGCGCGCTGATGAACTCATTGTCCTCGCGCGCTTTGTTGATCGCGGAGGTGACATCGATACCGTAGGCCGACATGTGGGTCACGGTGCCATCTGCCGCTTTGGTCGGACACCAGGCCGCGCGCATCCACACCATCTTGCCGTCAGCCGCGATGTAGCGGTAATCATCGCTGACCCCACGACCGTTGCGCAGCGCCAACATAAAGTTCTTGTAGCACTGCAGCTCTTTCACATAGCTGGGTGCAAGGGTGCCGAGGGACTTGCCGACCAGCCGCGACGTCTCCACCCCCACCAACCGCGCGAAATTGTCATTGACCGCCGTGATCTGCATGTCGCGATCCACGGTGATTTCCAGCATCTGATCGCTTCGGCTGCGTTCAGCGCTGCGCAGTTGCTCCACTTCCTGTTGGAGTCGGTGGATCTCTTTCTTGAGGTTGGCGTTGAACATGTCACTTCCCTTGAGTTGGCAGGGGGCTGAGTAGGGCCAAGGATCGTCAACCCTCAGCGCTGGAAGTCATCGGGTGTACACAACACGCTAGTTCAAGGTGGCAGGAAACACGCCGCCTTTTTGCAGCCAACCTGCAAGGTCCGCCGGCGCCATCGGTTTGGCGTAGTAATAGCCCTGCCCTTGATCGCAACCCCATCCGCGCAGCAGATGGTGATGCAGATCGGTTTCGATGCCTTCGGCCACCACCGTCAGGCGCAAGTCGCGCAGCAGGCTGACGAGGTTGCGGATGATGTGCCATTCGTTACTGCCCGGCTGCAGGTTGGCCAGCAGCGAGCGGTCGAGCTTGACGCTGGTGGCCGGAATCTTCCGCAGGTACACCCAGTTGCTGTAGCCACTGCCGAAGTCGTCGATGCCGATGGCCACGCCCAGCGTGCGGAAGCGCTGCAATTGTTCCTGGACCATGTCGAAATCGGTGACCAGCGCACTCTCGGTAAATTCCAGCTCCAGGTGGCGAGGGTCGACGTCATACTCGCGCAGGGCTCGGGTGAGGTCGTCGAACAAGTGGCCGTCGGCCAGATCGAGCGCGGAAATGTTCAGCGAGACCACCATGTCCAGACCGTCGGCGCGCCAAGCGGCGAGCTGTTCGCACGCATGGCGAACCACCCAGCGGGTGATTCCGCGGATCGACGCGGTGGTTTCCGCCAGGGGGATGAACTCCGCAGGGCTGATCGAACCGAGCGCCGGATGGGTCCAGCGCAGCAGGGCTTCGACAGCCACGCAGCGATTGACCGACAGGTCGATGCGCGGTTGATAGACCAAGTGCAGTTGATCCGGTGCGATCAGCGCACCCTCCAAGGCATTGAGCAACACCGTGCTGCGGCGCAAGCTGGCATCGATCAGCGGGTCGTAGCCTAGCCAGCGTCGCTCACTGCGGCGCGCCGTGTCGGTCATGCTGGCCAGCAGCCGAAGGTTGTCGATGGAGGCGTCGGTTTCGATGCCCAACTGCAGGAAACTGATCCCGACGTCGGCGAAGACCGGCACCCTGCCACAATGCAGTGGGCGGGCCAGCGCGGCGACGATGCTGTCGAGCTGCCCTTGCAGGCTCGCGGGATCGGAGCGTTCCAATACGGTGAGAAAACTCAGGGTGCCGGTCCGATACAGGCGCGCGCCGCTCGGCAGCGCTTCGAACAGCGCCTCTTTGACCGCCAGCATGAACTGCACGAAGAATTCCACGCCCAGCGCCTTGACCAAGCCGTCCATCGCCGAGGCGGAAATCGGCTCGATGAACACGGCCGTCTGGCTCTTGAAGGCGTGCACCTCGTTCAAGTCGGCTTCGAAACGCTTGCGGTTGGGCAAGCCGGTCATCTGATCGAAGAAATGCTGTTTGTGGATGGACTTCAGGCGAGCGACCACGATGTCAGCGGCATTGACCAGCAATGCGCGATCACGCGCATTCAACGTCGGTCGCGCCTGCTGGTCGATGATGCACAGGCGGCCAAGGCTGAGCCCTGGGCTCACCACCAGGGACGCGCCAGCGTAGTAACGGATGTGAGGATCGCCGGTCACCAGCGCGTTATCGGCGAAGCGATCGTCCTGAGTGGTGTCGCAGACTTCCAGCACCGCGTCGAGCAGCAGCCCATGGGCGCAGAACGACAACTCCCGTGGTGTACGCTCGGCATCCATGCCCATGCGGGCTTTGAACACCTGGTAGTCGCGGTCAATGATGCTGACCAGTGCGATGGGCACACCGAAGTAGCTGCAGAGCATGGACACTACGCTGTTGAGCACAGGGTCCGAGCCGTTTGGAATGGATGACGTCAGGCGGTCCACTTCGACCAACCGCAGGCGTTCATCCTGTGCAATTGCCGAAATTCCCATGGGACCTCCAGATATCAGGATAAGCAAGAAACGGTGTTGCATAGCGGCATATAGCCAGCTTAGACAAACAACAGCGGTGCAACATAACGGAGTTCATACGCAGTCACAGTGAAAAAAACTATTGGACGGAGGGCCACGAATAGCCTATTTGTCCGCCGGGCCAAGCTATTTTCGCCCTATACCGAGGTTGTCGGCCGCAGGGCCGATTGATTGAACATCTGTAAGCCGGAGTGTTATTTGACCCGATTCATCGGATGGACCGCCCGTGTCATCAAGCGCTGGAACGGCGCACAGCTCAGTGTTCTGATGCGTTATCTGGGCGCACTGGCCGTCGTGGTCCTGTGCAGCTTCGCGCGCTCGCAGATGCCGGCGACGGCGCTGCCCTACCTGTTCTTCATCCCTGGCCTGATGCTGATCGGCTTCTGGTTCGGCATCGGGCCGTCGGCGCTCGGCTGCACACTGGCGGTGTTGGCGGCGCAATACTTCTTCATCGGCCCGATCGGCTTCGAGGCAGACTGGGGCTCGTGGGCCAACAGCGCCAGTTTCGGCCTGGTCACCTTCGCCATGGCGGTGGTGTGTGCGCTGTTTCGTCGCAACCTGAGGGCACTGGGTCAGGCCAACCACCGGCTGGCGGCCGAAGCTCAGCGACGCAAGGACGAGCGCGATGGTGTCTGGAATGTGTCGCCCGACCTGATCTGCACCTTGTCCGAGAACGGCGCGGTGCTGGCGATGAATCCTGCCTGGGAGGTCCACACCGGCTGGTCCGACCAGCAACTGCGCGACGGCGCGTTCTACAGCCTGATCGCGCCCTCGCAGATCGCCGATGCCCTGCGCAGCTTGAGCGAACGCAGCATCGCCGAACTGGACACCCAGAGCGTGCGCAGCGATGGCCAGCCGCTGCTGCTGAACTGGCGTATCACCGGACGCGCTGGCCGCTACTTCGCCATTGCCCGAGACGTCACCCAATACCGTGAGCGTCAGCAGGCGTTCGAGCAGGTCAGCTCGCAGTTGCAGCAGAGCCAGAAGATGCAGGCGCTGGGCCAGCTCACCGGCGGCCTGGCCCACGATTTCAACAACTTGCTCACGGTCATCACCAGCACCCAGGACATGATCGAAAAGCGTCTGGCCCAGGGTCGCCACGCTGAGCTGCCGCGTTACGTCACCCTGTCCAGGACCGCCACACGGCGCGCCAGCTCGCTCACCCAGCGCCTGCTGGCCTATGCCAGACGCCAGCCGCCAGCCAGCGAAGCGGTCGATCCAGCGCTGCTGATCGACGACATGAAAGACCTGATCAGCAGAACCCTGACGCCACAGATCGACTTCCAAGTGCTGGCCGCCTGCGCGACCGTCCTTTGCTATTGCGATGTCCATCAGTTGGAAAGCGCGGTCATGAACCTGTGCCTGAACGCCCGCGACGCCATGCCCCAGGGCGGCCGCCTGCAGGTCGAGGTGGGCGTGAGCACAGTGAACAGCGAACAGGCCGATGCCGAGTTGCGCGCCGGTGAGTACGTGCTCATCCGCGTCAGCGACAGCGGCAGCGGCATGCCCCCTAGCGTGGCCGAACGGGCGTTCGAACCGTTCTTCACCACCAAGCCCCTGGGTTCGGGCACCGGCCTGGGCTTGTCGCTGGTCAGGGATTTCGTGCGCCAGGCCGGCGGTGCTGCGAGGATCGAATCGGCGCTGGGCCAAGGTACGGTGGTCAGCCTGTTCCTGCCGGTGTACCAAGGCGCAACGGCCACGGACATTGCTGAGGACTCACCTCAAGTGATGCACCCGGAACATCGGTCACGGGGCATGGCCTTGGTCCTGGACGATGAAGCCGCAATTCGCGAACTGGTCGGCGAAGTGCTGCGGGACATGGGCTTGCAGGTCACCGAGGCGGCCACAGCCGAGCAGGCGCTGACCTGCATCGACGAACTGACGGCGCTGGAACTGATCGTCACCGACCTGATCCTGCCCGGTGGCATCAAGGGCGATGCAGTGGCCGACCGTGCCCAAGCGATCCACCCGCAGGCCCGAGTGCTGTTCATTTCCGGCTTCATCGACGCAACGACAGAGATCGAGTACCGCCAAGGCCAGGTGTTACGTCTGGCCAAGCCCTTCACCGTCCATCAGTTGCAGGCAAGCGTCGGGAGACTGCTGGATCGACCAAACGGCACGCCTCAAAAGGACGACTCATGCTCTATGTCGTGATGCTCGGTGGACGTCATCCCCGTGCCCGTATCGAAGTCCACGATGTGGTCTTCGCCCATGCGCCGTCCCTCACCGACGCCTACCCGCAGCTACGCGAGGCCTGGTTTGGGAGTGCCAAGGGCCTGCATATCGACTCTTGGCTCGAAGTTGACGGTATCGATGACTATCGCATCGAGCTGAGTCATGCCGCGCCCGCTGCCGACGCCATGCGGCTGTTCTTCATCAACCTGGGCGGCTACGAACGGGGGGTATTCGGCGAAGCCCACCGGTATCTGCTGGTGGCGGCCCCGGACAAGGCTCAAGCCAAGGCCATCGGCAAGCAGCGCATGGGCAGCGGCTGGGCCAAGCCGCACACGGATGCGGTGTTGGAAGTGGATGACTGCCTGCCGATCGACCAAGTTGGCGGCCGCTATCTTCATCTGGTCGAGGGCCTGCACCGGGGTGTCGTGCAACGCAGCGATTACATCGTCATCTGAGTAACGCGGTGTCGTTGCGCAGGTGATGACGTTATTCTGCTGGTCTTCTCCCTGTCACGAGCCTGTCATGTCCGCCGCCGCCCCGCCGTCCACCCTGCGCGCCGACCGGGATTCGCGCAACGCTGCCCAGGTGCTGGGGCTGTGCCTGCCCAGTGACGTACTGCTGTACCTGCTGTTGCCGATGTACGCCGAGGATTTCGGCGTCACCCTGGCCCAGGCCGGTGTGCTGCTGGCCGCCAATCGCCTGGTGCGTATCGTCGGCTACGGCTGGGTAGTGCGCTTCTATGCCCGCCACGGGGATCGCGCGGCGTGCAGCCTGGCCGCAGGGGCCGCAGCCGCTTGCGCGCTGGGCAACGCCACGCTGTCGGGGTTCGCCGCACTGTTGGTACTGCGGTTGGTTTGGGGCCTGTGCTTCGCCACCTTCAACCTCAGCACCCAGACCTTGGCCACTGCCCAGGCGCAGGGTGCAGCCCGCCGCGCCGGGCGCTCCAGGGCCACGCTGTCCATCGGGCCGATGCTGGCCCTGCCCCTGGGCGCGGTCATGGCCCAGGCCTGGGGGCCGCGCAGCGTGTTCTTCGTGCTCTGCATCAGCGCCTTCCTCGGCTTATGGCGCGCGCGGGCACTGCCTGGCGAAGGGCACTCGATTCCAGCGCGTAGCGGCCGACGGCTGCGCCTGCCGGACAGCATCGCGACCTGGTCGTTCATCGAGGGGGTGGCGCTGGACGGCCTGTTCATCTTCGGCCTGTCACTCTATGCGCAGGTGCACGTCGGCGAGTCCGGCGTGCTGGTGGCTGGCGTGCTGATGGCAGTGCGTTACCTGAGCGAGATGCTGTTCAGCCCGCTGGGCGGGCGCCTGGCCGATCGATTCGGGCCGCTGCGCATGCTGGTGCTGCTGTCACTGGCCACGGCGCTGGCGCTGCTGGTGTTCGCCAGCCAATGGCTGTTCATCGGTGCGTTTTTCGTACTGCTGCTGCGCGCCCTGCAGCTACCGCTGGTGATGACCTTGGTAGCCTTGCGCAACCCCCATGAGCGCATCCAGGCCCTGGCGGGCAATGCGGTGTGGCGCGATATCGGTGCTGGCCTGGGGCCGATGCTTGCCGGTCTGCTGCTTCCGCAGGTGCCTGCGATCTGGGCGTATGGGGCTGCGGCGCTGGCGATCGCCTTGGCCGCGCTCAACTGCGCCCGATCAGCCAGAGGCTGACCGCGCGGCAGCGATCAATGGGTCAGGACAGCAGCGGCTGCGCGGGCACGCGGTGCCTGAGCGGCTGCTGCCAGGCCAACTGGGCCTGAACGGCAGCGGCAGCCGCCATGACCTTGTGGGTCCAGTCGCCGTCCTTGGGACAGACCACCACGACGCGGAAGCCATGGTCGTCGCCTTCGATGCCAACGCCTTCGGAATCGTCCACATGCAGGTCGATGTCGAACGCCGAGGGCAGCTTCGAGGGGCCTTTTTCCACGCCCTTGGCAGCCAACACCTGCTGATGCCGGTCACTGTTGACCACGCCATCGACACGGATGCCGTACAGCAGCAGCCAGCGGCGGATATAGGCCGGGCTGCGCCCGGATGAGGTGTAGATCCAGATGCTGTAGCCCTGGCGGCGCAGATCGCGCATCAGCTCACGGGTGCCGCGTCGCAACGGCTCGCCGAGCCAGCGGTGCACGCAGTCGGGCAGCTTGCTGTGTTCGGTCGGGCTGTGCTCGGGCAGGCAGGCGAGCGTGTCGTCGATATCGAACGAGATGCGCACGCGCGGGCGTCTGAACAGCCGGGCCACGCCCTGGCACGCCTTGCGGCTGCCGCTGCGCCATTGATCGAACCTGCAATGACGGGCCATCAGCGCCCCTCCCCGGACAGTCGCGGCGAGGCGCCGTGCACGAAGAAGACATCGGCGTCCGGGGCCTGCGCCTCGAGGAAGGCCGCGTACTTCTTCTTGATCTTGGGCAATTCGTACAAGGCTTTCACACCATGCTTGGCAGAGTTGCGGATGACCGAGGACGGGTTGAAATAGCCCTCGGCGTTGTCCAGCGTGAGCACGAACGGCGGCAACCCGGCCCGCATCAACAGGTAGCTGACGATCAGCGACCCGGTGCGGTTGTTGCCTTCGATGAACAATTGCGGCTTGCTCAGGATACGCACGTAGACACCTGCTGCCCGCTTCCACACCGAGTCGCTGCGGTAGGAGCAGTACCAGTTGTACAAGTCCTTGATGCCACCTTCGACATTGTTGAAGAAATGCGCTTCGGTGGCGGCCAGATGCTGGGCGAACTCGCGGCGATCGGCCGGATCGGTGCCACAGAGCACGGTAGCGTTGATCTCCAGCATCAGGTTCACCTGCTGCAAATCGAACAGGTCGACGCCCCGGGCGACATAATCGTCAATCAGCGCGTAGCCTTCAAGCACATTGTTCAGCACCTCATCGGTGAACGGATCACGCGGCTCGGTGAAGTGGCGGCTCAGCTCGGCAAAACGGCCCTGCACCTCCCGCAGGGCGCGTTCCACGGCTGACAGGTCTAGACGACGTGTCGCAGGCATATTCAATCTCTGGTTACACAAAATGGAAATGCGGTCGAGGGACGCAGAGGCCATCCCTGGCCTGCGCCCCTCGACCGCCTCGGGCCAGTGACCGTCAGCTGAACTTGCCGCTGATGTAGTCACTGGTCAGTTGCTCGCGCGGGTTCTGGAAGATCTCGGTGGTCGGTCCCATCTCCACCAGATAGCCGGTGCGCGTGCCCTGGGAAATATCCACCGAGAAGAAGGCCGTGGTGTCAGCGACACGGATGGCCTGCTGCATGTTGTGGGTGACCAGGGCGATGGTGTAGTCCTTCTTCAGCTCGACCATCAGTTCCTCGACCCGCCGGGTGGCGATCGGGTCCAGTGCCGAGCACGGCTCGTCGAGCAGCAGCACTTCCGGCTCGGTGGCAATGGCGCGGGCGATGCACAGACGCTGCTGCTGGCCACCGGACAACGACAGGCCACTGACCTTGAGCTTGTCCTTGACCTCGTCCCACAGCGCGGCGCCCTGCAGGGCGTGCTTGACGCGGTCGCCGATATCGCCCTTGTAGCGGTTCAGGCGCAGGCCGAAAGCGACGTTGTCGAAGATGCTCATCGAAAACGGGTTCGGCTGCTGGAACACCATGCCGATGTAGCGACGCACCACCACCGGATCGACACCCTTGCCGTAGACATCCTGACCGAGAAAGTGCACATGGCCTTCGAAGCGAAACCCCTTCACCAGGTCGTTCATGCGGTTCAGGCTTCGCAGCACGGTGCTCTTGCCGCAGCCGGAGGGACCGATGAAGCCGGTGATCTTGTTCTTCTCGATCGGCACATGGCTGTCACGCACGGCCATGAAGTTGCCGTAGAAGATCTTGTCCAGCTTGCAGTCCATCACCACTGGTGCCTGGTCGACCAACGGTGCGGCACGTTGCGCAGTCGATACGTTCAAGTTATAGGCTCCCGTACTCAATACTTAGGCTTGCCGAAAATACGGCTGAGAATATTCACGACCAGCACGATCATCACCAGCACCAGCGAGGCCGCCCAAGCGAGCTCCAGTTGGTTGTCGAAGGGCATGCCGGAGAAGTTGTAGATCAGTACCGCCAGCGACGCGGTGGGGTTCATCACCGCCAGGCTGCCGTCGTGGTAGATCCAGTAGTTGCTGAACAAGGCGGTGAACAGCAGCGGCGCGGTTTCACCGGCGGCGCGTGCCACAGCCAGCATGACCCCGGTCAAGATCGCCGGCATACCGGTGGGCAGGACGATCTTCCAGATCACCTGGGCGCGGGTACAGCCCATGCCGTAGGCGGCGTCTTTCATGATCTTGGGCACCATTTTCATGGCTTCCTCGGCGGTCAGCACCACGATCGGCAGCATCAGCACGGCCAGGGCGATGCCGCCTGCCGGGGCCGAGTAGGTGCCAGTGGTCATCACCACCAAGGCGTAGGCGAACACGCCGGCGAGGATCGACGGCAGGCCGGTGAGCATCTTCGCGGCGAAGCGCGACGCGTTGGCCAGCTTGCTGTCCGGGCCAAGCTCGGCGAGGAAGATCGCCGCGAGGATGCCCACGGGCACGGCGATGGCTGCGGCGATACCGACCATGACGAAGGTACCGGCCATGGCGTTACCGAAGCCGCCGCCCATCTCGAAGCCGGTCGGCGGCAGCTCGGTGAACACCTCCAGGCTCAGCCGCGCACCGCCGCGGGTGATCAGCATGTACAGCACGGAAATCAGCGGCACGCTGGCCAGCAAAGCCACGCACCACACCAGGGTGGTCAGGCTCAGGCTGCGCAGGGCGCGGCCTTCGAAACGGCGCTGCAGGCTCGGCATTGCGGCCACGGGGGTGGTGAGGTTGGTCATGATTTATGTCCCCGTTGGGCGTAGAGCATGATCAGCGATCCGACGACGTTCACCAGCAAGGTGATGAACATCAGGACCAGGGCGGCGTACATCAACACCTCCACCTCGTTCGGGCCGGCCTCCGGGAAGTTCAGCGCCAGCAGCGCCGCCAGGGTGTTGGCCGGGGCGAACAGCGACAGGGTGATGGTGTTGGCGTTGCCCACCAGCATGGCCAGCGCCATGGTCTCGCCCAGGGCACGGCCCAGGCCTAGCACCAGCGAGCCGAAGATACCGGTGGCAGCGGAAGGCACCATGACCTTGAGAATGGCTTCCCAGTGTGTGGTGCCCATGCCGTAGGCGGCCTGTTTGGTCTTCATCGGCACGCTGGTCAGGGCATCCTGGGACACTGCGGCCACGGTGGGCAGAATCATGATCGCCAGCACCAGCGCCGCTGGCAGCAGGCCGGGACCGCTGAGCGACGAGCCGAAGAATGGAATCCAGCCCAGTTCGCTGTTCAGCCAGGCGGTCAGCGGCCGGATGGCCGGAATCACCACGTAGATGCCCCACAGGCCATAGACCACGCTGGGGATGGCCGCGAGCAACTCGACGATGGTGCGAAACACCGCCGCCAGCCGCGGGGGAAGAAAGTCCTGGGTCAGGAAGATTGCCATGCTGACGCCGAAGAAGCCGGCGATCAACAACGCGATCAAGGCGCTGTACAGCGTGCCCCAGATCGCTGGCAGAATGCCGTATTTGCCTTGGTTAACATCCCAGACGCTGCCGAAAAGCACGTCGAAGCCATGCTTCTCCATACCTGGCAGGGCCTTGCGCCCGACCTCGTAGATGAGCGCGAAGACCAGCGCCAGCACCAGCACCACGCCGATGCGGGCCAGGGCACGGAAGGTCCGGTCGACCAGGAAATCCTTCGCTGAAGGCGGCTGGCAGGCGGAATCGGGGTTATCCGGAATGGCAAAGGGTGTGTTCATGAATGGTTTCCGGGACAGGGGGAAGGCGCGCGACGAGCGCCTCACGCTACGCCGCGCGCAACCTGACGAGTCTTACTTGATGTTCTCGGCGGCCTTGCGAACCTTCTCGACCACCGACGCCGGCAGCGGGATGTAACCCATCGAGTCGGCGATCTTCTGGCCTTCGGTCAAGCTGTACTCGACCATTTCACGCATGGCCTTGGCCTTGGCCGGGTTGCCGTTGTCCTTGCGGAAGATCATCCAGGTGTAGGACGTGATCGGATAGGACTTGGCGCCATCCGGATCCGGCAGCCAGGCCACCAGGTTCTCCGGCATGTTCACCGCCGCCAGCGCCTCGGCACCGCTTTCGGCGTTCGGCACGACGTACTGGCCAGCCTTGTTCTGCAGGGCAGCGAAGTCGACCTTGGCCAGCTTGGCGAAGCCGTATTCGATGTAGCCGATGGCACCTGGAGTCTGGCGTACGGTGGCGGTCACGCCATCGTTCTTCGGCGACTTGATGAACTTGTCGGTCGCCGGCCAGTTGACGGTGTTGCCCTCACCCAGGGTCTGCTTGAAGTCTGGATTGATGGCCGATAGGTGCTTGGTGAACACCGCGGTGGTACCGCTGGAGTCAGCGCGCACGACGACGGTGATCGGCGTGGCCGGCAGTTTCAGCTCAGGGTTGGCGGCAGCGATCTTCGGATCGTTCCACTGGGTGATCTTGCCCAGGAAGATGTCCGAGTAGACCTCGCGCGGCAGCTTCAAGCCCTTGGGGTTGCCCGGCAGGTTGTAGGCCAGGACGATCTCGCCTGCGGTCATCGGCAGCAACTGCACGCCTTCTGCCACCTTGGCAATTTCTTCGTCTTTCATGGCCGAGTCGCTGGCGGCGAAATCGACGGTCTTGTTCAGGAAGTCCTGGACACCGGCACCGCTACCTTTTGACTGGTAGTCGACGGTGACGCCGTCGGTCTTCTTGCTGAAATCCTTGAACCAGGTCAGGTAGATCGGGGCCGGGAAGCTGGCGCCGGAACCTGTCAGGCGGACGTTCTCTGCAGCGAAGGTCGAAGTGGCGCTGAGCGAGACCGCAACGGCGAGTGCAGCAGATTTCATCAGGCGTATCATGGAAAAGCGCTCCGTGTGATGGCCGGGACACTGTGCAGCAGCTGTGTGACAACTTTGTGACTATTGAATGGCAGAGTTGCTGGTCATCGCCGTTGGTCGTGGCGAAATGCCTGCAATGCGAACCTGTGCAACCCCGCCGCAGTCCCCTCTTCAGGCACCGAAAAAGAGCGCCAAGGGCCCGTGATGCCCTCTGTCCTGACCTGGAGAATCTCGATGACCGACCAAGCCCCCGCTTCCTCCACACCGCTGCGCTTCGAGCCCGGCTTCGAGCAGATCCCCGACGACGAGGCGCAGACCAGCCAGGAACTGGCCGACACCCTGAGGTCGATCATGCAGAAGACCTTCGAGGACCGCGGCCACGCCGACCGCAGCGTCCACGCCAAGGGCCACGGCCTGCTGCAAGGCACCCTGACCGTGCTCGACAATCTGCCGCCGCACCTGGCCCAGGGCGCCTTCGCCAAGCCCGGCACGCTGCCGGTGTACCTGCGCCTGTCCACCAATCCGGGCGACATTCTCGACGACAAGGTCTCTACCCCACGCGGCCTGGCGATCAAGCTGGTCGGCGTGGAGGGCCCGCGCCTGCCGGGCAGCGAAGGCGACATCACGCAGGACTTCGTCATGCAGAACGCCAAGGCCTTCACCGCCGCCACGCCCAAGCAGTTCCTCAAGACCTTGAAACTGCTGGCCAAGACCACCGACAAGATGCCGCGCACCAAAGAAGTGATGTCGGCCGTCTTGCGTGGCACCGAGGCGGTGATCGAGGCGCTGGGCGGCGAGAGCGGCACGCTCAAGAGCCTGGGCGGGCATCCGCAGACCCATATCCTTGGCGAAACCTTCACCACCGTGGCGCCGCTGCTGTATGGCGACCACTACGCCAAGCTGGCATTGGTGCCGGTGTCCCCGGCGCTCACCGCACTGACCGACCAACACCTGGACTTCGACGGTGATCCCAACGGTCTGCGCTCGGCCGTGACCCGCTACTTCGAGCAACAAGGCGGGGAGTGGGAGCTGCGGGTGCAATTGGCCACCGACCTGGAAAAGATGCCGATCGAAGACGCCTCGGTAGAGTGGCCGGAAGACCTCAGCCCCTACGTGACGGTCGCGCGCGTCGAGGTGAAACCGCAGTTCGCCTGGTCCGACGACAAGGTCAGGACGATCGACGACGGGATGGCGTTCAGCCCCTGGCACGGCTTGGCCGCGCACCGCCCACTGGGCGGCGTGATGCGCGTGCGCAAGCCCTCTTATGAAATGTCGTCGGCGTTCCGCGCTCGTCACAACGGTTGCCCGATCCACGAGCCCAAAGGCTAGCGTCCGACTGGATCGGCACACGCGGTCGGAACGAACGATTGGCGTCCTGGGCCGTCATAAAAACTGCCCATGGACGCCGCCGAGGAACCTTGCATGACCCGACCCGATGATGCCTACATCCAGTGGCTGGAAGAGCGCTCGATGCTGCAAGCCTCTCAGCAGCGCGCCCGCCTCTATGCCGGCCAGTCGCGGCTGTGGCAGAACCCCTACGCCGAAGCCCAGCCGCGCCGCGCCAGCGAAATCGCCTCGGTGTGGCTGACGGTCTACCCCGACGCCATCATTGCCCCGGAGGGTAGCAGCGTGCTGTCCGCCCTGGGCCACGAAGCCCTGTGGAAGCGCCTGTCCGAAATCGGCATCCAGGGCATTCACACCGGCCCGATCAAGCAGTCAGGCGGTATCAGCGCTCGGCAGACCACCCCCAGCATCGACGGCAACTTCGACCGCATCAGCTTCGATATCGACCCGTTGTACGGCACCGAGCAGGAACTGGTGCAGATGAGCCGACTGGCCGCCGCGCACAATGCGGTGACCATCGACGACCTGATTCCCTCGCACACCGGCAAAGGCGCGGACTTCCGCCTGGCCGAGCTGGGGCATGGCAGCTATCCCGGTCTCTACCACATGGTCGAGATTCGCGAAGAAGACTGGCCGCTACTGCCCGACGTGCCGCCGGGCCGTGACGCGGTCAACCTGCTGCCGGCCGTTTGCGATGAACTCAAGCAGCGCCATTACATCGTCGGTCAGTTGCAGCGGGTGATCTTCTTCGAACCCGGCGTCAAGGAGACCGACTGGAGCGCCACGCCGCCCATCGTCGGGGTGGATGGCAAGACCCGACGCTGGGTTTATCTGCACTATTTCAAGGAAGGCCAGCCGTCGTTGAACTGGCTGGACCCCACCTTCGCGGCCCAGCAGATGATCATCGGTGACGCCCTGCACGCGCTCGATTGCCTCGGCGCACGCGGCCTGCGCCTGGATGCCAATGGCTTCCTCGGCGTGGAGATTCGCGCTGAAGGCACTGCCTGGTCCGAAAGCCATCCGCTGTCGCTGACCGGCAACCAACTGATCGGCGGCATGATCCGCAAGGCCGGCGGCTTCAGCTTCCAGGAGCTGAACCTGACCCTGGACGACATCGCGCAGATGTCCAAGGGCGGCGCCGACTTGTCTTATGACTTCGTCACTCGCCCGGCCTACCAGCACGCGCTGCTCACCGGCGACACCGAATTCCTGCGCCTGATGCTCAAGGAGATGCACGCGTTCGGCATCGACCCGGCCTCCTTGATCCACGCCTTGCAGAACCACGACGAACTGACCGCCGAACTGGTGCATTTCTGGACCCTGCACGCTCATGACATGTACCTGTACAAGGGCCAGACCCTGCCTGGCAGCGTGTTGCGCGAGCACATTCGCGAAGAGATCTACGAACGCGCCTCCGGCGAGCATGCGCCCTACAACCTGCGCTTCGTCACCAACGGCATTTCCTGCACCACCGTCAGCCTGATTACCGCAGCACTGGGGATTCGCGACCTGGAGCAGATCGGCGCGGCCGATATCGAACGGATCCAGCGGGTGCACCTGTTGCTGGTGATGTACAACGCCATGCAGCCGGGGGTGGTGGCAGTGTCCGGCTGGGACATGGTCGGCGCCCTGCCCTTGCCCGCCGAAGCGGTGGCCGAACGCATGGGCGATGGCGACACGCGCTGGATTCACCGGGGCGGCTACGACCTGGCGGGGCTGAATCCAGACGCACAGGCCTCAGTGCGCGGCATGCCACGCGCCCGCAGCCTGTATGGCAGCCTGGATGAGCAGTTGCAGCGCCCGGATTCGTTCGCCAGTCAGGTCAAGAAGCTGTTGGCCGTGCGTCAGGCCTACGGCATCGCGGCCAGCCGCCAGGTGTTGGTGCCCGAGGTCAGCAGCCCCGGCTTGCTGGTGATGGTCCATGAGTTGCCGGCGGGCCGTGGCACCCAGATCAGCGCGTTGAACTTCGGCGCCGAGCCCATCAGCGAAACCTTGCAACTGACCGGTTTCCATCCCGGCCCAGTGGTGGACATGATCAACGAAACCGTCGAAGGCGACCTGGATGAGGACGGCAAGCTGCTGATCAACCTCGATCCGTTCGAAGCCTTGTGCCTGCGTATCGTCAACAGCAGCGGCCACCACGCCTGAAGTCGCGCTGGCAGCCCCGCAGGCAACGATTGCCGGGGCTGCCCATCCCTACTGCATCATGGCTTCGCGCTGATGGCCTGGCGGATTTCACGCACCTCATCAGCGCTGACCGCCGCCGCTTGGTTGGACCAGCCCTGACGCAGGAACGACGCCAACTCCGCCACCTCCTGGTCGTCGAGTCGCTCGGCGAAGCCTGGCATCGGCAGCACCGAAGGCGCTCGGGCGGTCGAAGGGGTGCTGGCGCCTTGAAGAATGACCTGGATCAGCGCCTGCGGGCTTTGGGCATTCACCACGGTGGCGCCGTCCAGACGCGGGAACACCTGCTCGGCACCTCGGCCGGAGACGAAGTGGCAGGCGTTGCAGTTGTCCAGGTAAAGGCGCTCGCCCAGGGTCAGATCCTTGGCCGCCGTGAGCTTGGCCGCCGTCTGTGCACTGCGCGCCTCATTGTCCTGCCCAGATGCGGTGTCAGTCGGCGCCAGCGACTTGAGGTACGCCGCCATGGCCTGCAGGTCGGTGTCGCTCATGTGCGAGGTGCTGTGCAGGATGACGTCGGTCATTTCGCCGGCCACCGCGGCCTTGGCATTGCGCCCGGTGCCCAGGTAGTCGACCAGTTCCTGCGTGCTCCAGTGCGGCAGGCCGCGCAACGCTGGCACATTCCAGCCGTTGAGCTGGGTGCCGGAGAGGTACACAGGTGAGCGTTCGTCCAAGGCCTTTTCCTGAAGGGTCAGCGCACGCGGCGTGTGGCAGGAACCGCAGTGGCCCAGTCCCTGCACCAGGTAAGCACCGCGGGCGATGTCGCGCGGTTCGCTAACCGGCGTTTCAGGCGTCGGCGCGGGTGCGAACAGTGCACGCCAATAGGCCAGAGGCCAACGGATCGACAGCGGCCAGGGCACAGCGTTGGCCTTGTTGGCCTGCTCGACCGCTGGCACGCCTTGCATGAAGTAGGCATAGAGCGCCTGCGTGTCGGCATCGGTGATCCTGGCGTAAGACGGATACGGCATGGCCGGGTACAGCGCACTGCCGTCGTGACCGACACCGCGACGCAACGCGCGCTCGAACTCACCGTAGGTCCAGTCACCGATCCCGGTACGCTTGTCTGGCGTGATGTTGGTCGAGTACAGCGTACCGATCGGCGACGCGATACCCAGCCCTCCAGCGAAGGCTTTGCCGCCCTCGCGGGCCGTGTGGCAGGCCACGCAGTCGCCGACCCTGGCCAGGTAGGCGCCCTGCTCGATCAGCTCAGGCGTGACGGCCACGTTCATCTGCGCCTGGGCATCGCCCACACGGTTCAGCCAGACGGCCAGCAGCCAGGCCAGGCATGCCGCCACCAGGACCAGCACCAGCAACTTGAGCAGCCACGAGCGCTTGCGGTGTTTCATCGCTGCCCCCCTCATGCCTGCACCAACGGGCCGGGGTTCTTCAAGTACTGATCCTTGATGGCCTGGGCCGAAAACAGCGTCAACGCCCCGATCAGCGCCGTCGGATTGGCCTGGAAGTTCTGCGGGAAGGCATTGCCGCCAGGCACGAACACGTTGTGCACGTCCCAACTCTGCAGATAGCGGTTCAGCGCGCTGGTGCGTGGCGAGTCGCCCATCACCGCACCGCCGACGTTGTGGGTGGAGACGTACTTGGTGATGTCCCAGTGGTCATCCATGCCGAGGAAGTTCTCGCTGTAGCTGTCAGGTCCCAATTCGCGGGTGATGTCGCGAACGATGCCGCGCAGGTACTGCTGCAACTTCAGCTCGTTGGGCTTCCAGTCGAAGGTGATACGCAGCAGCGGCTGACCCCAAGGGTCTTTGTAGGTCGGGTCGAGGTCGACGTAGTGGCCTCGGTAGGACATGCAGCCGGTGGAAATGCTGACCTTCATCGAGTGCCCGTACCAGTCCTGCATGCCTTCCTTCCAGGCCTGCCCCCACTGCGGCGTGCCGGCCGGCAGCGCGGTGCCGATCGGCGCACCGGTGGCTTGGGAACTGTGGATCTTGGCGCCGCCGATGATGCCCAGGCCCGGCCCGTCGAAGTTGCCCGGAGAGATGTCGTTGAACATCTGCCCGGTGGCCCCGGCGGTGGCGAAGGGGTTGAAGCGCCGGCCTTTGAAGAACAAGGTGGTGTCGCCGACGCTGAGGTACGCATAGTTACGACCTATGACGCCTTCGCCGCTGATCGGATCATAGGGCTTGCCGATACCCGACAGCAGCATCAGCCGCACATTGACGAACTGGAACGCGGCCAACACCACGATCCGCGCAGGCTGGAACACTTCATTGCCTTGGCCGTCGATGTAAGTGATGCCACGGGCCGTCTTGCCATCAGGGTGCAGTTCGACCCGCAGTACATTGGCGTTGACCCGGTAATCGAAATTGTCCATGCGCTTGAGTGCATCGAGCACGGCGGTCTGCGGCGAGGCCTTGGAGTAGTTCAGGCACGGGTACTTGCTGCAGAACCCGCAGTAATTGCATGGCGCGATCTGATTGCCGTAGGGGTTCTTCCAGGCCCGCGAGACATTGGCCGACGGGTTGGGGAATGGGTGGTAACCCAACGTGCGCGCCGCTTGGGCGAACATCGTGTTGTTCAGCGTGTCCTCGAGCGCCGGCAGTGGAAAAGGACTGGAGCGCGGTCCCTCGAACGGGTCGCCGCCGACCATGATCTGCCCGCCGAGGTTGCCGGTGTTGCCCGACAGGCCACAGATCTTGTCGAAACGGTCGAGGAACGGCTCGATCTCTTCCCAGGTGAAGGGGTAATCCTGGATCTGCATGTCGGCGGGCAGCACACCTGGAGCGTAGGCTTGATCGGCGTAGGTCTTGAGCTTGAGGTCGGTCGGCGTGGGTCGGATCAGCACGCCAGTCCAGTGCAGACCAGAGCCGCCGACCCCAGTGCCCGGCACGAAAGCGCCCCACTGGCGGGTGGGCAACGCGGTGCCTTGCAGGTTGTGGCGCACCGTCAGCGCGCCATCCTTGGGTGCGAGCATGATCTTGTTGCGCACCCCATAGGCATACTGATCGGCCGGCTTGGGATAGCTGAAATCGGCATTGCGGCGGTCCTCGCCACGCTCGAAGGCGCGTACCTTGAGGCCGGCCTGGGCCAGTTCGATGCTCATCAGCGAGCCGGTCCAGCCCAGGCCGACCACAGCCACGTCGACTTCGTCATTGGTTAGCGTTGCCATGCACACCCCTTGCTTGCGAAAACGTCGGAAACCCAGCTCATGCCCGCTCTCCCGTCAGGCTCACCGGCCCGAGCGGGTAGACCACTTCGTGCTGCGCCACCCACTCCAGATAGCTGGCCCGCGCGCCTGGGAATCCGATGGCGACCCAGGCTTTCATGCCCTTGTTGCCGCCATAGATCGGGTCGGCCAGCCAGCCCTGGCGGGTCAGGTTGAGCAGCTCGTTGAAGAACAACGTGCTGCTCATCAACGGCTCGCCGTGCTCGGCGAAGTCGATCTCGCCCGCCTGCAGGCGATGCAACGTCTGCTCCTGCGCGCCCAGCGACAACAGCGCAAAGGGATGGCCATAGTTCACCAGCGAAGCGTGCTCCACGGCAGAAATGCCTTTGTGGAAAATCTCCTGCAGGGTGTAGGGCAACTGATAGCCTAACGTCGCCGGCGCCTGGGGCTCGAAGGGGCCTTGCAGGTAGACCTCGCTGCCCAGGCCCGCTGCCAGTTGCTGGTCGATGAAGATCGGTACATTGGTTTCCAATGCGCCGGGACCACGGCCGTCGGCGGGGATCAGGCGGTCGCAGGCAGCCAGCAGAAAGGTCCACTCACTGCGGCTGAAAAAGGTCGGGGAATAGCGCTCAAGGCTCGGCGCGATCATCTCGGCGGCCAGCGCCGCGCTCAGGCCCTTGACGGTGACGCCTAGCGCCGGCAAGGCGATCAAGGACGACAGCAGGAACTTGCGGCGTGAAGATTGTTTGGCTGACAACATTGGTTTCCACCTGTGACCAAGCACTCAGCATCGCTGTGCCGGCCTGCTCCAAGCAGGGGCACGAAAACGAATTGCAGCGTGCAGGCGTTGGATAACGCGCGGCAGGGATACAGGCCCTGGCGCGTCGAGTTACAAAATGTTACCCAAAGTGGACCCGCTTACGTGCGACATCGTTCCGCCAAGCTGTCAGCCATTTGCCATCACCACGGACGATCCATCGACAGCGGCACCCGCAGCGGCGCCAGCGGGCCGTCGCGCAAGCCGCACATTTCGTCGTGAACCACGTGTTGCACCAGCCAGCACGGCAGCGTCGGGGTATCGGCCAGCACCTGGCGTACTTCGGTGGTAGAGCGCAGGCGCATCACCTCGCCGTGTTCGTCGTGCAGCGACAGCGGGCCGTCGCCGGTGAACGCACGCAGCACGTAGAAGCCGCCTTCCAGGGACAGCACTTCCAGTTCGTTGATGCGGCCGGCCGCGGCCATCTCGTTCAGTTGCTGAATGTTCATGGGACCTCGCACGCCTATCGGTCTAGGATGATCAGCGTGCAAAGTTGTACACGCTTGATTATTTGTACAAGCTCAGCCCGATTAATTCCCAAAATCTCATGAGATCGACAGGAGTCGAAGATGGCATTGATTGCAGAGCTGCCAGGTCCAGGTCAGGTGCTGGTCTGCGGCGCTAGTCGCGGCATCGGTCTCGCGCTGTGCCAACGCCTGCTGGCACGCAGCGATGTCGAACGGGTATTCGCGGTATCGCGTCGAGCCTCCGCCAGCCAGGCGCTTCAGACGCTGGCGCAACAACACCCTGGCCGCCTGGTGCTGCTGGACTGCGATGCCCGTGACGAGTCGGCACTGGCCGACCTGGCCAGCGCCCTGCGCCAGCAGTGCAGCCATCTGCACCTGGTGCTGTGCACCCTGGGCGTCCTGCATGAGGCGCCGGCCCGGCCCGAAAAGTCACTGGCGCAGTTGGACCTGGCTAGCCTGCAGGCGGCGTTTCTCAGCAACAGCTTCGCGCCGATCCTGTTGCTCAAGCACCTCGCGCCACTGCTGCGCAAGCATCCGGCCACCTTTGCCGCACTCTCGGCGCGGGTCGGCTCCATCGGCGACAATCACCTCGGCGGTTGGTACAGCTACCGGGCCAGCAAGGCGGCGCTGAATCAACTGCTGCGCACCGCGAGCATCGAGTTGCGGCGACTGAATCCGCTGTCGACGGTGCTGATGCTGCACCCCGGCACCACCGACACCGACCTGTCCCAGCCCTTCCAAGCCAATGTGCCGGCAGAGCGACTGTTCGAACCGGCCTTCACGGCCGAGCGCCTGCTGGACCTGGTCGCCCGTCACGGCCCTGCGCACAACGGTGCGTTCCTGGCCTGGGACGGGCAGCCGATCGAGTGGTGAGCGGGCCTGGAACCTATCGCCTGACGCCACAGTCATTGTGCTCAGAGACTGCCTGATCAGGAGCCGACGGCCACCCCACTCATCGACCACCTGGGTTCACTTCGTTTGCACCGACTCACGGCGCCGCCGCTCGCGCGGCCCGTGTCCTGCTCTTGGGCCTCATCGAGATGCCATCTTGGACAACCACATCCCTCTCGCTTCGCACCAACGCGGCCTGGACTGGCTGAACTTCTTCCTCGCCGATGTCCGTGACGGCCTGGGCCCCTACCTGGCGATTTACCTGCTGGCCGTGCACCAATGGCAGCCTGCGAGCATCGGCCTGGTGATGAGCCTGGCCGGGATCGCCGCGCTGGTGGCGCAGACCCCAGCCGGAGCGCTGATCGACCGCACCCCGGCCAAACGGGCGGTGGTGGTGATCGCGGCCCTGCTGGTGACCGGCAGTTGCCTGCTGCTGCCGCTGATGGCCTCGTTCAGCCTGGTGGCCCTGACCCAGACCATCAGCGCCCTGGCCGGCTCGGTGTTCGCACCGGCCATCGCTGCCATTTCTCTGGGCATCACCGGGCCCAAGGCATTCACCCGGCGCATGGGGCGCAACGAATCGTTCAACCATGCCGGCAACGCCTTCTCGGCGCTGCTGGCGGGGGGGCTGGCCTATCTGTACGGGCCGGTGGTGGTGTTCTACCTGATGGCAGTGATGACGGTGGCCAGTGTCATCGCCGTGAGCCGCATTCCGGCAGCGGCGATCGATCACCAGGTGGCGCGGGGGTTGGGCCACGGGCCAGCCGGGGACGCTGCGCCCGCCGGCTTCAAGCTGCTCTTGCACAACCGTACCCTGCTGCTGTTCGCCGTGTGCTGCGCGTTGTTCCACCTGGCCAACGCAGCCATGCTGCCGCTGGTGAGCCAGAAGCTGTCGCAGGTGGACCTGCGCCTGGCCACGCCCTTGACCTCGGCCTGCATCGTCGCCGCACAACTGGTGATGGTGCCGATGGCGCTGCTGGTGGGCGCCAAGGCCGAGCACTGGGGACGCAAGCCATTTCTGCTAGTGGGCTTCCTGATTCTGCCGCTGCGCGGTGCGCTGTACGTGGTCTCGGACAATCCGTTCTGGCTGGTCGGGGTGCAACTGCTCGACGGCATTGGTGCCGGGATTTTCGGCGCGCTGTTCCCGATCATCGTCAAGGACCTGACCGAGGGCACCGGCCGCTTCAACGTCAGCCTCGGCGCCTTGACCGCGATCTTTGGCCTGGGCGCAGCGTTGAGCCCCGGCATCGCTGGCCTGGTGGTGCAGTCCTCAGGCTATGATGCGGCCTTTCTGACCCTGGCCGGAATCGCCGCCGTGGCCTTCGTGCTGGTGCTGGTGGCCCTGCCGGAAACCCACCCCCGTTCGAGCGATACGCCGACGGTCATGCCGACCCCCGCTGGAAACTGAACGACCGATGAGTTTTTCTACAAGCACCTTGATCATCTGGACGGTGGCCGCGCTGGCCACCGGCGGCGTCATCCTGCGCCCATGGCGCATCCCCGAATACGTCTGGGCACTGGGCGGTGCGCTGCTGCTGACCGTGCTGGGGCTGATTCCGCTACCCGCCGCGCTGCACGCCGTAGCCGAAGGTGGCGACGTCTATCTGTTCCTCATCGGCATGATGGTGTTGGCCGAACTGGCGCGCCAGGAAGGGCTGTTCGACTGGTTGGCCCGCTATGCCGTGGTGCACGCGCGCGGCTCGGGCCAGCGCCTGTTCGACCTGGTGTTCCTGGTCGGCACCCTGGTCACCGTGTTCCTGTCCAACGACGCCACCGCCGTGGTGCTCACCCCTGCCGTGTATGCAGCGTGCAAGGCAGCGAAAGCCAATCCCCTGCCCTACCTGTTCATCTGCGCGTTCATCGCCAACGCCGCCAGTTTCGTGCTGCCGATCTCCAACCCGGCCAACCTGGTGGTGTTCGGCAGCCAGATGCCGCCGCTGCTGGACTGGTTGCGTCAGTTCAGCCTGCCGTCATTGGCGGCCATCGTGCTGACTTACCTGGCCCTGCGCCTGACCCAGCGCCGGCAGATCAGCCAGCCACTGGCGCTGAGCATCGACCCGCAACCGCTGTCGCGGGGCGCGCGCCTGTGCGCGCTCGGCATCGTGCTGACGGGCGCGCTGCTGTTGTTGGCTTCAGCCCTGGATACACCGCTGGGCCTGCCGACGTTCTGTGCCGGGGTGGCGACCACCGCCCTGATCCACCTGAGCCAGCGGCGCAGCCCGATGCCGGTACTGCGGCATGTGGCCTGGGGCGTCCTGCCTCTGGTGGCGGGCTTGTTCGTGCTGGTCGAAGCCGTGGCCCAGACCGGCGTGATCCGTCAGTTGGCCCAGTCCTTGGCGGCGCTGGCTCACGACGCACCGACCCAGGCAAGTTGGGCCGCCGGCATTGGCGTGGCAATCGCCAGCAACCTGATGAACAACCTGCCCACCGGGCTGATCGCCGGCTCCATGGGGCACCTTGCCGAACTGCCGGTGCAGACCACCGCAGCGCTGCTGATTGGCGTGGACCTGGGGCCGAACCTGTCGATCACCGGCTCGCTGGCCACCCTGCTGTGGCTGGTCGCCATTCGCCGTGAAGGCGAACAGGTCGGCGCCTGGCAGTTCCTGCGCCTGGGCATGGTAGTCATGCCGCCAGCACTGCTGGCGGCACTGCTGGCACTGACGTTGTAGCGAGGGCTAATTAGTGAATTCAGTTCATCAGTTCCGGGAATTAATGCCAGAAAAGGGAAATGGATTAACGAATAGACTGATCGGCCTTTACATAGAGCCCGATCATGTCCGTCTACCAAACGCCCCCTCTGGCAGCACCCTCCACGCAGAAGACCGGGATCAGCATCGCGATCCTGGCCTTCTCGGCTTTTCTGATTGTCACCACTGAATTCCTCATCGTCGGCTTGCTGCCGCAGATCGCGCGCGATCTGGATCTGTCGGTTTCAGCCGCCGGGCAACTGGTCACCCTGTTCGCCTTCACCGTCATGCTGCTCGGTCCGCCCCTGACCGCCGCGCTCTCCCACCTCGACCGCAAGCGCCTGTTCATCGCGATCCTGTGCCTGTTCGCGGCGACCAACGCCTTGGCCGCCGTGGCGCAAAACTTCACCGTGCTGGCCATCGCCCGCATCGTGCCGGCCATGGCGCTGCCGGTGTTCTGGGGCACGGCGAGCGAAACCGCCGGGCATCTGGCCGGAAAACAGCACGCCGGGCGCGCGGTTGCCAGGGTATACCTGGGCATCTCGGCGGCCATGCTGCTGGGCATTCCGCTGGGCACGGTCGCCTCCACGCTGATCGGCTGGCGCGGGGCGTTCTGGGTGCTGGCCGGGCTGTCGTTGCTGATGGCCGTGGCCCTGTGGTGGCTGATGCCCCAGGTCGCCCGCACGGCGAAACTGGACCTGCGCCAGCAGGCGACGATCTTCAAGGACGCCTATTTCGTGGGCAATGTGCTGCTGTCGGTGGTGGTTTTCACGGCGATGTTCATCGGCTACACCTACCTGGCCGATCTACTGGAGCGCGTGGCTGGCGTGCCGCCCGCGCAGGTCGGCTGGTGGTTGATGGGCTTCGGTGCGGTGGGGCTGATCGGCAACTGGATCGGCGGCAAGCTCGTCGATCGCTCGCCGCTCAATGCCACACGGCTGTTCCTGATCCTGCTGGCGCTGGGCATGGCAGCGTTGGTTCCCGTCGCCCACTCCACCGTGCTGCTGTGCGCCGTGCTGGGGCTGTGGGGCATCGCCAACACCGCGCTGTACCCCATCTGTCAGGTGCGGGTGATGGCGTGCGTGTCGCAGGCCAAGGCCCTGGCGGGCACCAGCAACGTGTCGGCGGCCAATGCCGGCATCGGCCTGGGCGCAATCATCGGCGGGCTGACCCTGACGCACCTGGGCACCGACTACCTGGGCTACGTGGCCGCCTGCGTCGCGCTGCTGGCCTTGGTGCTGTTGGCGGTGGTTCGGCGGCTCGCGCCCTGACCGGCAGCGCTCATTGTGCCGTATCAGGCGGCGCAGGCCGTCTACCGTGGGCGCACAGGCGCGGCGCCAGGTAGTCGAGCAGGGCGCGGACCTTGGGCAGGTTTTCCCGGCTTTTCAACCAGACCAGGTTGATCGGCAAGCCATCGGTGGACAGTTCAGGCAACACCTCCACCACGCTGCCTTGCTCCATGTGCCGTTGGGTCAGCCAGGTGGGCAACTGGGCGATGCCGAGCCCCGCCAGCACGGCCGCCACCTCGCCTTCGCCATCGCCGACGGCGATGCGCGAAGGCATGCTGCGTCGTTCGATGTCCCCGGCCTCGCGGCCCTTGAGGTACCAGGGCCCGACACCGCCATCACGCTGGCCATAGACCACGCAGGCATGGTCGTGCAATTGGGCCTGGTCGCGGGGCTCGCCATGGCGTTGCAGATACCGGGGTGCGGCGCAGAACACCAGGCGCTGCGCACCGAGGAACTGGTGCCCGAGGCTGGCTGGCCAGGCATCGGGACCACCGATACGCACCACGATGTCGATGCCTTCGGCCACCGGATCGACGAAACGGTCGGTGAAGGACACATGCGGATCGACCTTGGGAAACAGGTGCAGAAAATCCAGGATCAGCGGCAGCACGTGCAGGCGTCCGAAAGACGCCGGCAAGTCGATGCGTACCCTACCCTGCGGCGTTTCGCTGTCGTTGAGCAACGCCGACTCCACGTCCTCCAGCTCGGCCAACACGCGGGTGCAGGTGCGCTGGAAGGTCACCCCGGCCTCAGTCAGTGCCAGGGTGCGGGTGGTCCGCTCGAACAACCGCACGCCCAACCGTGCCTCCAGGCGCGCCACGCTCTTGCTGACCGCCGAGGCGGTGAGGTTCAAGCGCTCTGCCGCCGCAGTGAAGCTGGCGCACTCGGCCACCGCGACGAACACGTCGAGGCCTTTGAGCCGCTCAGAGGTGTGCATGGGCAGGTCCTTGCGTAGACGACCGGCTCTGGCTCATTCGGCGGCCTCCAGCACACCCTGGTCTTCGCCGAGGAAGCCTCCGCTCTGATGCTGCCAAAGCCGGGCGTAGGTGCCGTTGCGCGCCAGCAGCTCGGCATGGGTGCCCTGCTCGATGATGCGCCCTTCGTCCATCACGATCAGCCGGTCCATCGCAGCGATGGTCGACAAGCGGTGGGCGATGGCGATCACTGTCTTGCCCTGCATCATCTCGTCGAGGCTTTCCTGGATGGCCACTTCCACCTCCGAGTCCAGCGCGCTGGTGGCTTCGTCGAGCAGCAGGATCGGCGCGTTCTTGAGCATGACCCGCGCGATCGCCACGCGCTGGCGCTGGCCGCCGGAGAGCTTGATGCCACGCTCGCCGACCAGGGTGTCGTAGCCGGTATGGCCCTGGCGGTCGCTGAGCTGGCGGATGAAGTCATCGGCCTGGGCGTCGACGGCGGCCTGGCGAATCTGCGCCTCGGTGGCGTCAGGCCGGCCGTAGGCGATGTTGTCGCGAATCGAGCGGTGCAACAGCGAGGTGTCCTGGGTGACCATGCCGATGGCACTGCGCAAGCTGTCCTGGGTGACCTGGGCGATATCCTGGCCGTCGATGCGGATCTGTCCTCGGTCGACGTCGTGGAACCGCAGCAGCAGGTTGATCAAGGTCGACTTGCCGGCCCCGGAGCGGCCCACCAGGCCGATCTTCTCGCCGGCCTGGATCTCCAGGCTCAGGCCATCGAGCACCTGACGTTCGCCGTTGTAGTTGAAGTGCACGTTGTCGAAGCTCACGGCTCCGCCCTGGGTCTGCAGCACACCGGCACCGGGCGCGTCCTGCACCTTGGGACCGGTGGCCAGGGTGGCCATGCCGTCCTGCACGGTGCCGATGCTCTCGAACAGCGAGGTCATCTGCCACATGATCCAGTGCGACATGCCATTGATGCGCAGCGCCATGGCGGTGATCGCTGCCACCGCACCGGCGCCAACCTGGCCCTGGTGCCAGAGCCACAGGGCATAGCCGCCAGCACTCAAGATCAAACCGACCACCAGCGCCTGATTGGCGATCTCGAACTGGCTGACCAGGCGCATCTGTCGGAAACCGGTGTGCTTGAAGTCTTCCATCGCCGCCCGGGCGAAATGCGCCTCGCGCTTGGAATGGGAGAACAGCTTGACCGTGGTGATGTTGGTGTAGGCGTCCGACACCCGCCCGGTCATGGACGAGCGGGCGTTGGCCTGCTCCTGCCCCACTTTGCCCAGGCGCGGCACGAAGTACAGCATGGTCAGTCCGAACAGCAGCAACCAGGCCACGAACGGCAGCATCAGCTTGGGCGCGAAGCCGCCCGCCAAGGCGATGATCGCCACGAAGTACACCCCGATACCCGGCAGGATCTCGATCAAGGTGAACAGCACCTCGCGCACCGCCAGGGCGGTCTGCATCACCTTGGTGGTTACCCGCCCGGAGAATTCATCGGAAAAGAACGACAGACTCTGGCGAAGCATCAGACGGTGGAAATCCCACCGCAGGCGCAGAGGCAAATTGATCGCCAGGACCTGGTGCTGGACCATGGTGCGTGCGGCCACCAGCGCGATGCTGATCACCAATACGGCGCCAACGCCCCACAGCACGCGAGTCTCCTCGGCGGTTACGGCTTCGCCGACCTGCCATTTGGCCAGCAGGTCCACCACTTGTCCGAGAAAGGCGAACAGCCAGGCTTCATACACCGACACCGCGGCGCTCAGCAGTGCCAGGGCGACGATGTAGCCGCGCGCGCCGCGGGTGCAGGCCCACATGAAGCGCGCCAGCCCCATGGGCGGTGGCGGGGCCTCGTCGGGCGGGAAAGGGTCAAGCCAGCGTTCGAGTACACGCAGCATGAAGGTCTCCAGACACAGGAAAAGGAAGGGATTCTGCCAGATGGACGGCCGTGCTGACTGTAAGTGAAATGTGAAGGCGGTCCGTCAACCCAGCTGAATGAACAGCGCGTAACCGCCCAAAATCACCCAGAACGCCAGGAAGATCCACGGCGTGCGCAGGGAAAACAGCAGCGACTTGCGATGCGACGCCCGTGAGGTCTCGGCCTCGGCGAACAGCGGCGACTCGTCGTAGGCCAGGCCCATCAGCGGTTCGCTGCGCAGTAGATTGCTCTGCTTGAGCTGCCAGTGGTCGATGATCTTGTAGGCGGCATGGATCCCCGGCCAGGCGTTGAGCGAACTGAGCACGCCCAGCAGCGCCAGGAAGGGCGGCACCAGCAACGTGAACATCTGCCCCCAGCGCTCGTTGAGGTTGCTCATGGCAGAGACGAAGGCGATGACCAGGAAGGATTGCGCGGTGAGGTAGGCGTCGGTGCGGTTGGCCAGGATGGTGGTCTCGTACTGGATTTCCCGGCGATAGAAATCCAGGCGCTCTTTCGGCGAGCCGAACATCCGTGCTTCGCGCTCGCTGGAGATTTCATGCTCGGGGGTGGCGGGGGTGATGATGCGTGGCACGCGATCGCTCCTGATCGTTGTGTGACTCGATAGAGGATAGAGACAGGCGCGCGAGAAAGATTCAGATCAATCGCCCGCCGACCGTCTGTCGTGGCAGGCGTAGATCCGTTCCAACCCTGAGCACTGGCTCGCTTCATAGGCAAAGAGACCTTTTCCTTCAGCAGGAGTGACCGCCATGCGCAACTTCCCCACCCCACCGTTCGCCTCGCAGCCGCAGACCGTGCCCGGCAGCCAGAAGATCATGGACCCCGTACCCGATTGCGGCGAACAGTCATACACCGGCAGCGGTCGGCTGACGGGTAAGAAGGCGCTGATAACCGGGGGTGACAGCGGCATCGGCCGGGCGGTGGCCATCGCCTATGCCCGCGAGGGCGCCGATGTGGCCATTGCCTACCTTAACGAGCACGAAGACGCCAAGGACACCGCCAAATGGGTGGAGGCCGAAGGTCGTCAGTGCCTGTTGCTGGCGGGCGATCTGGCGCAGAAACAGCACTGCCACGACATCGTCAGCAAAACCGTCGGGCAGTTCGGGCGCATCGACATTCTGGTCAACAACGCGGCGTTCCAGATGTCGCATGAAACCCTCGACGAAATCGACGACGAGGAGTGGGTGAAGACGTTCGACATCAACATCACCGCCATCTTCCGCATCTGCAAGGCGGCGCTGCCGTCCATGCCGCGCGGCAGTTCGATCATCAACACCAGTTCGGTGAACTCCGACGACCCGTCGCCAAGCCTACTGGCCTATGCCACCACCAAAGGCGCCATCGCCAATTTCAGTGCGGGGCTGGCGCAGATGCTCGGCCCGCAGGGCATCCGGGTCAACAGCGTGGCGCCAGGCCCGATCTGGACACCCTTGATCCCCGCGACCATGCCGGATGAGGCGGTGCGCAACTTCGGCTCGAAAACGCCGCTGGGACGGCCGGGACAGCCGGTAGAGGTGGCGCCGATCTATGTGCTGCTGGGCTCGGACGAGAGCAGCTACATTTCCGGGTCGCGCTATGCGGTGACCGGCGGCAAGCCGATCCTGTGAGGGCTTTGCACTGAATGCGATTGGGGCCGCACAATGCGGCCCCAATGCGTCACGCCTTCCACTGGACTCAGTAGTAGGCGTTCTCTTTCTGACTGTGGTCAGTCACATCGCGTACGCCTTTCAGCTCCGGCACGCGCTCGAGCAGCGTGCGCTCGATACCGTCCTTGAGCGTCACGTCGGCCTGGCCGCAGCCCTGGCAACCGCCGCCGAATTGCAACACGGCGATACCGTCCTCGACCACGTCGATCAGGCTCACCTGCCCCCCGTGGCTGGCCAGCCCCGGATTGATCTCGGTCTGCAGGTAGTAGTTGATGCGCTCGTTGAGCGGGCTGTCTTCGTTGACCATCGGCACCTTGGCGTTTGGCGCCTTGATGGTCAGTTGCCCGCCCATGCGATCGGTGGCGTAGTCCACCAGCGCGTCTTCGAGAAACGGCTCGCTGACGGCATCGATGTAAGCGGTGAAGCTCTTCAGACCCACGGCGGTGTCGTCAGGCTTCTCTTCGCCCGGCTTGCAATACGCGATGCAGGTCTCGGCGTACTGGGTGCCCGGCTGGGTGATGAAGACGCGGATGCCGATCCCGGGCGTGTTCTGCTTGGAAAGCAGATCGGCCAGATAATCATGGGCGGCGTCGGTAATGGTTATAGCGCTCATGGAAGTTCCTCACAGACTTGCCGTGCAGTGTACGCCAAAGCCCGGCATCGGACAAAGTCCTAGTATTTGACTCGGGATAGCGCCGGTGCAGCCTGGTTCGTGGCGAACTGCGCCTTCAATCGCCGGTACAGGCCGCACTCCAGCCACTGGTAACTGAACCACGACAGCAAGCCGATGGCCGGCACGCAGACGGCGAACACCAGGTACGGGTTCAGCGCCAGGCGCTGGCTGACGAACCAGCCGGCCCAGAGCACCAGCACGTGGATCAGGTACACCGAGTAGGAACAATCGCCCAGCGCCTTGAGCACCCGGTTACCGCGAAAGTACGGCTCCAGGGCGATGAACGCCAGCACCACCATGGCACTGGGCAAGCCCCAGTGCAGCAGGCGTTGCGAGGCGTCGAGCCGATACAACGCGAAGCCGGCCGCCACCAGCACCGCCAAAGGCAGCCAGAGTCCCTCGCGAATCAAACCACGGCGGTACAGCACACCCAGCCCGATCCCCAGCACGAACTCGTAGATGATGTCGTTGTTGTAGAAGCGGCTGAGCACGCCGAGACGGCCGAGCACTTCACTGACCAGCAGCAACGCAGCGGTGACCAGAATCAGGTGATGGCGCTGGCGCACCAGAAAGGCCAGGCCGAACAGCAGGTAGAAGAACATCTCGAAGTTCAGCGTCCAGCCGACGTTGAGCGTTGGATAGAGGCCATAGCCACCGGGGTTTTCGGACGGCACGAACAACAGCGACAGCAGCAGATGCTGCCAGTCGAACACCTGATGCGGCATCCAGCGGCTGGCCGCCAGCAGCATCACGGCCATGAGCAAGGTGTAGAACCAGTAGGCCGGGACGATGCGCAGCACGCGGTTGAGGAGGAATTCGCGGGGCGCGATGTCTTTGTCGCGGGTCGAGAGGTAGATCACCAGACCACTGATGACGAAGAAGATGTCCACGCCCACCGCACCGCGCTCGGCGAGCAGGCGGCCCACGGGGCCGTCGGCATGGAAGTCGAAGAAGATCTGCATGAAGTGGTGGCAGACCACCACCCAGGCGGCGAACGCGCGCAGCGCCTGAAGCGAATACAGCATGGGTTGTCCTGCGATTGTCGGTGCATTCAGGCCCGGCCGTGGCAGCGCGCTGAGCTGCTGCCACGGCCGGGCCACCCACCTGTCCGACCACAGTCGACCCGGAAAGGTCCGATCAGAGGTTCTCGTAGCGGTTCATGTCCAGTACCCCGGCTTCGACCGGATCGGTTTCCTCGATGAAGGTGCTCAGGTCATGAAAGTACTGCCAGAACTGCGGATGGCTGCGGCGAATGCCCCAGCGCTCGACGATGCGCTCGAACTTGCCGGTGTCGTCGCGCGCCGCTTCCATGGCGTCAACGAATGCCGCCACCTCACTGGCCGGAATGTTGAACATGAAGTTGGGGTAACTGCTCAGCACGCCCGGGTACAGGGTCAAGGTATCCAGACCCGGCTGGTAGCGGTAGGCCTCGCCGAGCAGGAACGCGACATTGCTGTGGGCGCGGTTGCGCAGCAGGCTGTAGACCTGGCGCTGACCGCCCTGCCCTTCGATGCGCAGCAAGGTCGCCTCGGGCAGTTGGCCGATCACCTTGAGCCCGGCCGCCGGACGCGACACCAGGCGGCTGAGCGACTGCTCGACGTCACGGAACTGCGCGTTCATCTGCGGCCGCGAGCAATAGGCCCCGGTGCAGCGGTTGATCGGGTCGGGGGCCGCGTTGAGGCTGGCGGTGCGTTGCAGCAGCTTGAGGCCGAAATCGCGTTCGGCGTGGTGCTTGTCCAATTGCAGCCCGCTGGGCGTGTCGGTGTCGATGTCGGTGTAATCCAGCCACATCTTCACCTTGCCGCTGTTCTGGTACCAATCGTCGAGGATCGCCCCGCGCTTCTCGGCGGGCATCAGGCGCAGGAAATTGACCTCGGCGCCATTGCGGATCAGGTCGAAGTACAGGCGCGTCTGCAACTGGTGCGAAACGTTGCCGAACACGTCGAAGTTGACCGCCAACTGGTAATAGGTGCGCTCGAGCAGCGGGTAGTCGAACAGCCACATGGTGGTCGGCACATCGCCGATCAGGCCCTTGCTCACCGAGGCGCTGTCGAAGTGGCGGAAGATGCTCAGCAAGGCGTTGTCATTGCCGGCCCACAGCGTCGACCAACTCGGTGGCGGCATTTCGGCATAGGCCTCGCGGCGCAGGGTTTCGTAGTCGTTGCGCTTGTTGCGGTAAGCGCGCCACAGGCTCAACACGCTGCCGACGTCGTCGATCTGTCCAGGCATGGCCAGCAGCGGTGTCGCCTGGCCACGGTACACCGCGTCGGTGACGTAGCGGTCGTGGGCCGGCTCCTGGAACAGCGCCCAGAAGTTGTCGCGGATCACGTCGGTGGCGATCTGCCCACGGCAGACCGGGCCGCGGATGAAGGTGCGCACGAAGTATTCGGCGTTGTCGAGCATGAATTGGTAGCGCGCCACCGCTGGGATCGCTTCGAAGGTCTCGAACGGATTGGCGCGGCGCTGCGGGCCATAGCCTGGCAACGAAGTGGTCTGCCAATCACCGCTGTAGAACAGCTGCTTGACGCGCTTGAGCTTCTGCGGACCCATCGGGTAGGTGATGTGGGTCTTGTGCACGATCACGCCCTGCACCGGCATCAATCGGTAGTAGAAATCGCTACCCGGCGGATCGTTGGGCCGCCGCGTGGCGATCAGGTCCACCGGCTGGCCACTGGGCGTGCGCGAACGCACCCACTGGAAGAAGTGACCCGGCTCGCCGCCGGTGAAATAGATGTGCGCCAGGAACAGGTGCTCGTACAGCCAGCGACCGACCAGCGCTTCGCTGGCGCCTGGGCGGTTGAGCAGTGCCTCCCACTCGGCGATCTGGCTGGCCTCGCTGGCGCTTGGCTGGATCGGCTGGTACTCCACCGGCGCGCCGGCGGCGAGCCAGCGCTGCAGGGTCTGGTGTTCCTGATCGGTGAGCCCGGTGACCGCCAACGGCATGCCCTCCTTGGGATGGGCGCCAGCGTAGGCGTCGAACTCGTGGGGCAGCGGACACATGTTGTTGCGCTCCAGGCCCAGGACGATCTCGTCCGGCAACTTGGCATTGGGCGTGAGTGGGGTCTTGTGGCCCAGCTCGAGCATCCGCGCCATCAGCGCCGCCTGGCTGCCCTGGGCGTCGAGCACCGAGTAGAAACCCTTCTTGCGCCAGGCCTCTTCACCCTGGGCGTCGTAGAACAACCGCGTGGTCGGCACCGCCTCGCTGCGCTCGCCCTGGTACACCGGCACCTTCGAGGCGCCGCGCTGCACGCCCTCGGCGCTGCCCAGATTGAGCTGGCAGGCGGCATCGTTGCAGGCGTGGCAAGCCACGCACTTCTGGGTAAAGATCGGCTGGATGTCCCGGGTGTAGGAAATGCTCGGGCTCGATTGAGGGGCTTGGGCCCATGCGGCGCCACCGAGCAGCAAGGCAAAGGAAGCGGCGATAAAACGTTGCACCATGTGCGCAGTGTCCTGGTTCTTGAGAGCTGTCACGATTGTCTGTGTTTCCAACGGGTCTGCGCCTGGCATCGCCAACATGAATCAAATTCATGCAATTGGCCGATGCACCTAAAATCCGTGCAGCTTTGTTATTATCCCGCACTTCCGATCTTCGTCCGACCAGGTTAGTTCTCATGCCCGACCGCAGCGCTCGTCTCCAAGCACTTCAGCACGCACTGAAGGAGCGTATCCTGATTCTGGACGGCGGTATGGGTACCATGATCCAGAGCTATCGTCTGGAGGAAAAGGACTATCGTGGCACGCGCTTCGCCGATTGGCCAAGCGATGTTAAGGGCAACAACGACCTGCTGCTGCTGACCCAGCCCCAGGTGATCGCCGCCATCGAGAAGGCGTACCTGGACGCCGGCGCCGATATTCTCGAGACCAACACCTTCAACGCCACCCAGGTGTCCCAGGCCGACTACGGCATGGAAGCGCTGGTCTACGAGCTCAACGTCGAAGGCGCGCGCATCGCCCGCCAGGTGGCGGACGCCAAGACCCTGGAAACCCCGGACCGCCCACGTTTCGTCGCGGGCGTGCTCGGCCCCACCAGCCGCACCTGCTCGATTTCCCCGGACGTCAACGACCCAGGCTATCGCAACGTCACCTTCGACGAACTGGTGCTCAACTACACCGAGGCCACCCGCGGTCTGATCGAAGGCGGCGCGGACCTGATCCTGATCGAAACCATCTTCGACACGCTCAACGCCAAGGCCGCGATCTTCGCCGTGCAGCAGGTGTTCGAGGAAGATCGGGTCGAATTGCCGATCATGATCTCCGGCACCATCACCGACGCCTCCGGCCGCACCCTGTCCGGGCAGACCACCGAAGCCTTCTGGAACTCGGTACGCCACGCCAAGCCTATTTCGGTAGGCCTGAACTGCGCACTCGGCGCCAAGGACCTGCGCCCCTATCTGGAAGAGCTCTCGGCCAAGGCCGACACCCAGGTGTCCGCCCACCCCAACGCCGGCCTGCCCAACGCCTTCGGCGAGTACGACGAAACCCCGGCGGAAATGGCGGCGGTGGTCGAGGAGTTCGCCGCCAGTGGCTTCCTCAATATCATCGGCGGCTGCTGCGGCACCACCCCAGGCCATATCCAGGCCATCGCCGAGGCCGTGGCCAAGTACCCGCCACGGGCCATCCCTGACATTCCCAAGGCCTGCCGGCTGTCGGGCCTGGAACCGTTCACCATCGATCGCCAGTCGCTGTTCGTCAACGTCGGCGAGCGCACGAACATCACTGGTTCCGCCAAGTTCGCCCGGCTGATCCGCGAAGAGAACTACACCGAAGCCCTGGAAGTGGCGCTGCAGCAGGTCGAGGCCGGCGCCCAGGTGATCGACATCAACATGGACGAAGGGATGCTCGACTCCCAGGCGGCCATGGTGCGCTTCCTCAACCTGATCGCCGGCGAGCCGGACATCTCCCGCGTGCCGATCATGATCGACTCCTCGAAGTGGGAGGTGATCGAAGCGGGCCTGAAGTGCATCCAGGGCAAGGGTATCGTCAACTCGATCTCGATGAAGGAAGGCGTCGAGCAATTCAAGCATCACGCCAACTTGTGCAAACGCTACGGCGCCGCCGTGGTGGTGATGGCCTTCGACGAGGTCGGCCAGGCCGACACCGCCGCGCGCAAGCGGGAAATCTGCCAGCGCAGCTACGACATCCTGGTCAACGAGGTGGGCTTCCCGCCCGAAGACATCATCTTCGACCCGAACATCTTCGCCGTCGCCACCGGCATCGAGGAACACAACAACTACGCCGTGGACTTCATCGAAGCCTGCGCCTACATCCGCGACCACCTGCCCCACGCGCTGAGTTCGGGCGGCGTGTCCAACGTGTCGTTCTCCTTCCGTGGCAACAACCCGGTACGCGAAGCGATCCACTCGGTGTTCCTCTACCACGCCATTCAGAACGGTCTGACCATGGGCATCGTCAACGCCGGTCAACTGGAGATCTACGACGAGATCCCCGCCGCGCTGCGCGAGAAGGTCGAGGACGTGGTGCTCAATCGCACCCCCGAGGGCACCGACGCCCTGCTGGCCATCGCCGACGACTACAAAGGCGGCGGCGCCACCAAGGAAGTGGAAAACGAAGAGTGGCGCTCGATGCCGGTGGACAAGCGCCTGGAACACGCGCTGGTCAAGGGCATCACCGCCTACATCGTCGAAGACACCGAGGAATGCCGGCAGTTGGCCACGCGGCCGATCGAGGTCATCGAAGGACCGCTGATGAGCGGCATGAACGTGGTCGGCGATCTGTTCGGCGCCGGCAAGATGTTCCTGCCGCAAGTGGTCAAGTCGGCGCGGGTGATGAAGCAGGCGGTGGCGCACCTGATTCCGTTCATCGAAGCCGAAAAAGGCGACAAGCCCGAGGCCAAGGGCAAGATCCTCATGGCCACGGTCAAGGGTGACGTGCACGACATCGGCAAGAACATCGTCGGTGTGGTGCTCGGCTGCAACGGCTATGACATCGTCGACCTGGGCGTGATGGTGCCGGCCGAGAAGATCCTGCAGACCGCCCGCGAGCAGAAGTGCGACATCATCGGTTTGTCCGGCCTGATCACCCCGTCGCTCGACGAAATGGTCCACGTAGCCCGCGAAATGCAGCGCCAGGACTTCCACCTGCCGCTGATGATCGGCGGCGCCACCACCTCCAAAGCCCACACGGCGGTGAAGATCGAGCCCAAGTACGCCAACGACGCGGTGATCTACGTCACCGACGCCTCGCGCGCCGTGGGCGTGGCCACCCAGTTGCTGTCCAAGGAGCTCAAGGGCGCCTTCGTCGACAAGACCCGTCAGGAATACGTGGAAGTGCGGGAGCGCACCGCCAACCGCAGCGCCCGCACCGAACGCCTGAGCTACGACCAGGCCATCGCCGCCAAGCCCCACTACGACTGGGCCGCCTACCAGCCGGCAGTCCCTACCTTCACCGGCGTCAAGGTGCTGGAAGACATCGACCTGCGCGAACTGGCCGAGTACATCGACTGGACGCCGTTCTTCATTTCCTGGGACCTGGCGGGCAAGTTCCCGCGCATCCTCACCGACGAGGTGGTCGGCGAAGCCGCCACGGCGCTGTACCAGGACGCCCGCGACATGCTCGAGAAGCTGATCAGCGAACAACTGATCAGCGCCCGTGCGGTGTTCGGCTTCTGGCCGGCCAACCAGGTCGAGCACGATGACATCGAGGTGTACGGCGACCACGGCCAGACCCTGGCCACCCTGCACCACCTGCGCCAACAGACCATCAAGCCCGACGGCAAGCCGAACTGGTCGCTGGCCGACTTCGTCGCGCCGAAGGACAGCGGCGTCACCGACTATGTCGGTGGCTTCATCACCACCGCCGGCATCGGCGCCGAGGAAGTGGCCAAGGCCTATCAAGACAAGGGCGACGACTACAGCTCGATCATGGTCAAGGCCCTGGCCGACCGCCTGGCCGAGGCCTGCGCCGAATGGCTGCACGCCCGGGTGCGCAAGCAGTACTGGGGCTACGCCCAGGACGAGCAACTGGACAACGAGGCGCTGATCAAGGAGCAGTACAGCGGTATCCGCCCGGCCCCGGGCTACCCCGCCTGCCCGGACCACACCGAGAAGGCCACGCTGTTCCGCCTGCTCGACGGCACCGCCATCGGCGAAACCGGCCCCAGCGGCGTGTTCCTCACCGAGCACTTCGCCATGTTCCCGGCGGCCGCCGTCAGCGGCTGGTATTTCGCCCACCCGCAGGCGCAGTACTTCGCGGTCGGCAAGGTGGAAAAGGACCAGATCGAGCGCTACAGCGCTCGCAAAGGCCAGGACATCAGCGTCAGCGAACGCTGGCTGGCACCGAACCTGGGCTACGAGGCCTGATCCTGTAGGCACAGCGGTTCGCGGTTCACCGCTCACCGCTTGCCGCTTGCCGCTTGCCGCTACCACCCTCCTAAATTCCTTCCGCGCAGGCTCGTCCATCCCTCACAACAGGTACCTCACCTGCCCTGACGATGGCGAGCCGCGAGAAGGCCATGACACGACCCCTTTGCATCCCCCACCCGCGCACGGCGCCTTCGGGCCACGCCCTGCCATGAACGACCGCCGAACCTTTCTCAAGCAAGCCGGCCTGTTGGCCGCAGCCCTACCCCTCGGCAGCGCCCTGCAGCACAGCGCCCAGGCCGCCACCGCGCCGCCGCACATCCAACCCCAGACCCAGGACAAGTGGCAGCGCCTGCGCCAGTTGTTCGACCAGGACCCCGACTACCTGCACTTCTCCAACTTCCTGATCACCTCCCACCCGCGTCCGGTGACCGAGGCCATCGCCCGCTACCGCGCCCACCTGGACCGCAATCCAGGGCTGGCCATGGACTGGGATCGCGAAGAGGTATGGCAGCACGAAGCGCGGGTACGCCAAGCCGCCGGTCGCTACCTCAATGCCCGTCCCGGCCAGATCGCCCTGACCGGCAGCACCACCGAAGGCCTGACCCTGATCTTCGGCGGCCTGCAGGTGCGCCCGGACCAGGAAATCCTCATCACCCCCCATGAGCACTACGCTACCAAACACGTGCTGGCCTACCGCAGCCAGCGCGAAGGCACCCAGGTGCGGCGCATTGCGCTGTTCGATCAGCCCGCCAACGTGTCCGCCGATGAAATCCTCGGCAACATCGCTGCCGGCATTCGCGACAACACCCGCGTGCTGGGCATGACCTGGGTGCAGTCCGGCAGTGGCGTCAAGCTCCCGATCGGCGAGATCGGCCAACTGGTCGCCGAGCGTAACCGCAATCGCGACGACAAGGACCGCATTCTCTACGTGGTCGACGGTGTGCATGGCTTCGGCGTGGAAGACCTCGACTTTCCCTCCATGCATTGCGACTACTTCATCGCCGGCACCCACAAATGGCTGTTCGGCCCACGCGGCACCGGCATCATCTGCGCCGCCTCGCAAACGCTCGAGCACCTGACGCCGATCATCCCCACCTTCTCCCAGGACAGCGACTTCGCCACCAGCATGACCCCGGGTGGCTACCACGCCTTCGAGCATCGCTGGGCCGTGGACGAAGCGTTCAACCTGCACCTGCAACTGGGCAAGGCGGACGTGCAAACGCGCATTCACCAGCTCAACAGCGACCTCAAGCAGCGCCTGCTGGCCTTGCCCGGCATCGAACTGGTCACGCCGCAGCGCCCGGCCCTGTCGTCGGGTTTCAGCTTCTTCCGGGTCAAGGGCCAGGACAGCGACCAGGTAGCGGCCTACCTGATGGCCAACCGGGTGGTCGCCGATGCCGTGGACCGTGACGTCGGCCCGGTGGTGCGGACCGCGCCGGGACTGCTCAACGACGAGCGCGAACTGGACCGCTTCATGGCCATCCTCGAAAAACGCCTGTAGGCCCGCCTGTGGCGTGCCCCGTTTCCCCCTTCAGACAGCGAGACCCGCGATGACTCCACAGCCTCCCCGCCCCCTGTCCGCCCTGCCATTGGCCCTGGGCCTGGTACTGATGACCGGCCTGTCCGCCAGCGCCCTGGCCGCCAGCCCCGCTCAGCCAGGCAAGGTGTTCAAGGACTGCAAGGATTGCCCGGAAATGGTGGTGTTGCCAGCAGGCACCTTCACCATGGGCACCCCCGATGACGAACTCGGGCACCAGCCCGACGAATGCCCGCTGCACGAGGTGACGTTCAAGAAAGCCTTCGCCGTCAGCCGCTTCCAGGTCCAGAACGGCGAATGGAAGGCCTACCTGCGCAGCAGCGGTTACCAGGTGCCCAACGGCGACACCCGCCCCGGTCGCGAATGCATTGCCGGCAAGCCGCGCTACCCCCAGGGCGACAAGCAGCCAGCGGTGTGCCTGAACTTCCATGAGGCCGAAGCCTACGCCGCGTGGTTGTCGAAGAAGACCGGCCACGTCTACAAGGTGCAGAGCGAAGCCCAGCGCGAGTATGCCGTTCGCGGCGGCAGCAGCGGCCCGTTCCCCTTCCCCTTCGATGAAGGCGAGGAGTACAGCATCGCCAAGCACGCCAACACCTACGGTCCCAAGGACGGTTTCTCCTACACCTCGCCTGCCGGTAGCTACCCACCCAATCCCTACGGCGTGTACGACGGTCACGGCAACGTCTACGAGTGGACCCGCGACTGCTACGTCGACAGCTACGCCACGGCGCCCACCGACGGCAGCCCGCAGACCAAAAGCAGCGAATGCGCCGACCGTCGGGTGATTCGCGGCAACGACTACACCGAGGCGCCGATCTTCTCGCGCTCCGGCAACCGCAACGAACGCAGTTCGACCCTGCGCGGCGATTGGCTGGGTTTCCGTGTGGTGCGCGAGCGCTGAGCTC
Source organism: Pseudomonas sp. RAC1 (assembly GCF_030658255.1). NCBI lineage: Bacteria > Pseudomonadati > Pseudomonadota > Gammaproteobacteria > Pseudomonadales > Pseudomonadaceae > Pseudomonas > Pseudomonas sp. RAC1. The sequence goes on along the minus strand of NZ_JAUTXS020000035.1, from coordinate 16,420 downwards.
ACCTGCAAAAAAATCGAACTGTGCCGGGAACGCGCCGCTCATACGTGCATGCAGTACATCCCGTGAAGCTTCTGGAGGATTGATCATGCGTTACGCGCTGCTTGTCCCGGCACTGGTGCTGTGCATTCCCGCAGGTTCGGCGCTGGCCCGCGTCGATGGCCGCGACGTCGCGACCTCGGCGGGTGTCTCGGCGTCGCTGTATTCCACCTTCAAGGACGACAAACGGATCATCCCTGCCCGCGACGAACTGTCATCGTTCGTGGCCAGCGGTGGTGCGATCCGTGGGGTCTATGTCGACGCCGCGCTGCAGCGGGCGCGGCAAAGTCATCCCGGCCTGCAGGTCAGCGACGAAGAGCTGGCCCAGGCGCTGCTGTCGCAGGATGACCTGCTGGCAGAACAGTAACCCGCCTATCCAGGAGCGGGCTCGCCCGCTCCTGCACAGCAGCGTCAGACCGCAGATGCACTCGACCTGCCGCCCCATTCGCCACTCTGCTATCGATCCATTCAGCCAATCTATCAATCAGCTTGATAGTGACCTTCGAGTCATTCGATTCGTTACCGCCGCCTGACGCTCGCAGAATCCGCCCACTATTCCTACATTGGCGGAGTTCTCCATGGAACCTTCATTCAAGGCCCTGCGCCTTCCCCTCGCTGCCCTGGCAGTGGCGGTGATCAGCGCCTGCGGCAAGACCCCTGACGCCACGCAAGCACCCGCCGCGCCCACCGTCAGCGTGGCCAAGGTGATCGAGCAGCCGATCAACGAATGGGACGAATTCACCGGCCGCCTGGAAGCGCCGGAAACCGTCGAGGTGCGCCCGCGCGTCTCCGGACGGATCGACCGCGTCGCCTTCACCGAAGGCGCCCAGGTCAACAAGGGCGACCTGCTGTTCCAGATCGACCCGCGCCCCTTCCAGGCCGAAGTCCGCCGCCTCGAAGCACAACTGCAACAAGCCAAGGCCAGTGCCACCCGCAGCGCCAACGAAGCCCGTCGCGGCGAGCGCCTGCGCGACAGCAACGCCATCTCCGCCGAACTGGCCGAGTCGCGCAGCAGCGCCGCCGCCGAAGCGCGTGCCGGGGTCGAAGCCATTCAGGCGCAGTTGGACCTGGCCCGCCTGAACCTGAGTTTCACCCGCGTCACCTCGCCAATCAGTGGCCGCGTCAGCCGCGCCGAGTTCACCGCCGGCAACATCGTCACCGCTGACGTCACGCCGCTGACCAGCGTGGTCTCCACCGACAAGGTCTACGCCTATTTCGACGCCGACGAACGCGTCTACCTCAAGTACACCCAGCTCGCTCGCCAGGGCCAGCGCGGCCAGAGCACCCCGGTGTACCTGGGCCTGACCAACGAAGCCGGCAACCCGCACCTGGGCCAGATGAACTTCGTCGACAACCAGGTCAACCCACGCACCGGCACCATCCGTGGGCGCGCCGTGTTCGACAACCGCGACGGCCAGTTCACCCCCGGCCTGTACGCCCGCTTGAAGCTGGTCGGCAGCGCCCAGTACGACGCCATGCTGATCAACGACGAAGCCGTCGGCACCGACCTGGGCAAGAAATTCGTGCTGGTCATGGACCAAGACAACAAGGCCACCTACCGCGCGGTGGAACTGGGGCCCAAGCTCGAAGGCCTGCGCATCGTGCGCAGCGGCCTGAACAAGGACGAGCGCATCGTCGTCAAGGGCCTGCAGCGCGTGCGTCCCGGCTCGCCGGTCACGCCCCAGGAAACGCCGATGGCCAGCGACGACACCCTGGCCACCCTCGCCCGTCAGCGTGAGGCGCTGCAAGCCAGTAACCGCGCACCGGCCGTGGCCGGCTCGACCGTGAAAGTCGCCAGTGCCCCGGCACCGCGCGGTTAAGGGACTACACCCATGAACTTCTCGAAATTCTTCATCACCCGGCCGATCTTCGCCGCCGTGCTGTCGCTGGTCCTGCTGATCGCCGGTGCGATCTCGCTGTTCCAACTGCCGATCAGCGAATACCCCGAAGTGGTGCCACCCACGGTGGTGGTGCGCGCCAACTTCCCCGGCGCCAACCCCAAGGTCATCGGCGAAACCGTCGCCGCGCCGCTTGAACAGGCGATCACCGGGGTCGAGAACATGCTGTACATGTCCTCGCAATCCACCGCCGACGGCAAGCTCACGCTGACCATCACCTTCGCCCTGGGCACCGACCTGGACAACGCCCAGGTGCAGGTACAGAACCGCGTGACCCGCACCCAGCCCAAGCTGCCGGAGGAAGTCACACGCATCGGCATCACCGTCGACAAGGCCTCGCCCGACCTGACCATGGTCGTGCACCTGACCTCGCCGGACCAGCGCTACGACATGCTCTACCTGTCCAACTACGCCATCCTCAACATCAAGGACGAGTTGGCGCGCCTGGGCGGCGTGGGCGACGTGCAACTGTTCGGCATGGGCGATTACTCGCTGCGCGTGTGGCTCGACCCGAACAAGACCGCCTCGCGCAACCTCACCGCCAGCGACGTGGTCGCGGCGATCCGCGAGCAGAACCGCCAGGTCGCCGCCGGCCAGCTCGGCGCGCCGCCCGCGCCCGGCTCCACCAGCTTCCAACTGTCGATCAACACCCAGGGCCGCCTGGTCAGCGAGGAAGAGTTCGAGAACATCATCATCCGTGCCGGTGCCGACGGCGAGATCACCCGCCTGAAAGACATCGCTCGGGTCGAGCTGGGCTCCAGCCAATACGCCCTGCGCTCGCTGCTGAACAACCAGCCGGCGGTGGCCATCCCGATCTTCCAACGCCCTGGCTCCAACGCCATCGAGATCTCCGACGAAGTGCGGGCCAAGATGGCCGAGCTGAAGAAGGACTTCCCCGAGGGCATGGACTACAGCATCGTCTACGACCCCACTGTGTTCGTCCGTGGCTCCATCGAAGCGGTGGTGCACACCCTGTTCGAAGCCCTGGTGCTGGTGGTGCTGGTGGTGATCCTGTTCCTGCAGACCTGGCGCGCCTCGATCATCCCGCTGATGGCGGTGCCGGTATCGCTGATCGGCACCTTTGCAGTGATGCACCTGTTCGGCTTTTCGCTCAACGCCCTGTCGCTGTTCGGCCTGGTGCTGGCCATCGGCATCGTGGTGGACGACGCCATCGTCGTGGTTGAAAACGTCGAGCGCAACATCGCCCTGGGCCTCAAGCCCCTGGAGGCCACGCAGAAAGCCATGAGCGAGGTCACCGGGCCGATCATCGCCACCGCCCTGGTGCTGTGCGCGGTATTCGTACCGGCCGCATTCATCTCCGGCCTCACCGGTCAGTTCTACAAGCAGTTCGCCCTGACCATTGCTATCTCCACGGTGATCTCGGCGTTCAACTCGCTGACCCTGTCGCCGGCCCTGGCGGCCGTGCTGCTCAAAGAGCACCACGCACCGAAGGACCGTTTCTCGCGGGTGCTCGACCGGCTGCTGGGCAGTTGGCTGTTCGCCCCCTTCAACCGCTTCTTCGACCGCGCCAGTCATCACTACGTGGGCGGCGTGCGCCGGGTCATCCGCTCCAGCGGCATTGCCCTGTTCGTCTACGCCGGCCTGATCGGCCTGACCTACCTGGGCTTCTCCTCGACGCCGACCGGCTTCGTCCCGGCGCAGGACAAGCAGTACCTGGTGGCCTTCGCGCAACTGCCCGACGCTGCCAGCCTCGACCGCACCGAGGCGGTGATCAAGCGCATGAGCGAGATTGCCCTCAAGCAACCCGGCGTGGCCGACTCGGTGGCCTTCCCGGGCCTGTCGATCAACGGTTTCACCAACAGCCCCAACAGCGGCATCGTGTTCACCCCGCTCAAGCCGTTCGACGAGCGTCGCGACCCCAGCCAGTCGGCCGGTGCCATCGCTGCGGCGCTGAACGCGCAGTTCGCCGACATCCAGGACGCCTACATCGCGATCTTCCCACCGCCGCCGGTTCAGGGCCTGGGCACCATCGGCGGCTTCCGCCTGCAGATCGAGGACCGCGGCAACCTGGGCTACGAGGCGCTGTACAAGGAAACCCAGAACATCATCGCCAAAAGCCGCGAGGTGCCTGAACTGGCCGGGCTGTTCACCAGCTACCAGGTCAACGTGCCGCAGGTCGATGCCGCCATCGACCGGGAAAAGGCCAAGACCCACGGGGTGGCGATCAACGACATCTTCGACACCCTGCAGGTCTACCTGGGATCGTTGTACACCAACGACTTCAACCGCTTCGGTCGCACCTATCAGGTCAACGTCCAGGCCGAACAACAGTTCCGCCTCGACGCCGAGCAGATCGGCCAGTTGAAGGTGCGCAACAACCTGGGCGAGATGATTCCGCTGGCCACCTTCCTCAAGGTCAGCGACACCTCCGGGCCTGATCGGGTCATGCACTACAACGGCTTCATCACCGCCGAGATCAACGGCGCGGCAGCCCCCGGCTACAGCTCGGGTCAGGCCGAAGCGGCGATCGAGAAGCTGCTCAAGCAGGAATTGCCCAATGGCATGACCTACGAATGGACTGACCTGACCTACCAGCAGATCCTGGCCGGCAACACCGCGTTGTTCGTCTTCCCGCTGTGCGTGCTGCTGGCGTTCCTGGTACTGGCGGCGCAGTACGAAAGCTGGAGCCTGCCGCTGGCGGTGATCCTGATCGTGCCGATGACCCTGCTGTCGGCCATCACTGGGGTGATCATCTCCGGCGGTGACAACAACATCTTCACCCAGATCGGCTTGATCGTGCTGGTGGGCCTGGCGTGCAAGAACGCCATCCTCATCGTCGAGTTCGCCAAGGACAAACAGGCCGAGGGCCTCGACCCACTGGCCGCGGTCCTGGAAGCCTGCCGCCTGCGTCTGCGGCCGATCCTGATGACCTCCATCGCCTTCATCATGGGCGTGGTGCCGCTGGTGTTCTCCTCCGGTGCCGGCGCCGAAATGCGCCATGCCATGGGCGTGGCGGTGTTCTCGGGGATGATCGGGGTGACCGTGTTCGGCCTGTTCCTGACGCCGGTGTTCTTCAACCTGATCCGCCGCCGGGTCGCCCGCCGTCAGGCTGGCACCGCCGAGCCTGCGCACACCCTGGAGAATCCTGCATGAGCCTGCTCAAACCCCTGACCCCGAGCCTGCTGGCGCTGGCCCTGGCGGCCTGTGCGGTGGGCCCGGACTACCACGCGCCGGACACCGCCCCGGCGCGGCTGGACAGCGCCGCAGCGGCGCAGACCCTGGACCGCAGCCGCTTCGAAAGCCGTTGGTGGAAACAGTTCGACGACCCGACCCTGGACCAGTTGGTGCAGGCGTCGCTGCAGGGTAACCGCGACCTGCGCGTGGCCTTCGCCCGACTCAAGGCCGCGCGGGCGATCCGCGAGGACGCCGACAACGACGACCTGCCGGTGGTCACCAGCCGCGCCAGCAGCGAGATCGGCAAGGGCCAGGTGCCGGGTCAGACTGATCGCCGGGTCAACCAAGAGCGCTACGACCTGGGCCTGGACATGGCCTGGGAGCTCGACCTGTTCGGCCGCATCCAGCGGCGCATCGAGGCCAGCGCGGCCCGCGAAGACGCAGCCCTTGCCGATCTGCAGCAGTTGCAGGTCAGCCTGATCGCCGAGCTGGTCGACGCCTATGGTCAACTGCGTGGCGCCCAGTTGCGCGAAACCATCGCCCTGGCCAACCTGCAGACCCAGCAGGATTCGCGGCGCATCACCGTGACCCTGCGCGACACCGGCGTGGGCAACGAGCTGGACGTGGTCCGCGCCGACGCGCGGCTGGCGGCGGTCGAGGCCAGCGTGCCGCAACTGCAAGCCGAACAGGTGCGCGCCCGCAACCGCATCGCCACCCTGCTGGGTCAGCGCCCGGACGCCCTGAGCGTGGACCTCTCGCCCAGGCAACTGCCGGCCATCGCCAAGGCCCTGCCGGTGGGTGATCCGGGCGAGCTGCTGCGCCGCCGTCCGGACATTCGCCGCGCCGAGCGCCAGCTCGCCGCCGCCACCGCCGATGTGGGCGTGGCCACCGCCGACCTGTTCCCCCGGGTCAGCCTCAGCGGCTTCCTGGGTTTCACCGCCGGACGCGGTTCGCAGATCGGCGCTTCGGCAGCCAACGCCTGGGCATTGGGCCCGAGCATCACTTGGGCGGCTTTCGACCTGGGCAGCGTGCGTGCGCGACTGCGCGGCGCCAAGGCCGACGCCGAGGGTGCCCTGGCCAGCTATGAGCAGCAGGTGTTGCTGGCCCTGGAAGAATCGTCGAACGCCTTCAGCGACTACGGCAAGCGCCAGCAGCGCCTGCTGTCGCTGATGCGCCAGAGCGACGCCAGCCGCAAGGCGGCGGAGCTGGCCTCGATCCGCTACCGCGAAGGCACCGCCGATTACCTGGTGCTGCTCGATGCCGAACGGGAAAAACTGGCGGCCGAAGACGCCCAGGCCCAGGGCGAAGTGGAGCTGTACCGCGGCATCGTCTCGATTTACAAGGCCCTGGGGGGCGGCTGGCAGCCGGAGACCGTCGCCAGCGTGAAGTAACGACCCCGGCAGCGCCTGCAACGACTCCTTTGGTGGATCTCCACCAGCCCTTAGCCCCGCTGGCCTCGGTCAGCGGGGCTCTTTTTATCCAGCCACTCCAGCACGGCCATTTGTTAAGGCTCCCACTGAATCGTTGTACTAGGATAGCGACCTACGCCAATCGGAATGATAGCTATGTGCTATTATCCGACAGCAACACCAGGACGATTCACCCACCCATGGATGCCACGATGAATTCGCACCTGTTCTTCCCGCAAGTCGGCAAAGTCATTGCCAGCACCGGCAGCCGCCAGTTTCCGCGCCTGCTGCATGACCTGATCCAAACCCACCTGAGCGTCGACGCCACGCACATCCGCCAGGTACGCCCGGCCTCCAGCGCCAACGGCCACAGCACCACCCTGCTCAGCGAAACCGTGTTCAGCGGCGCCGAACAGGACGGGCTGGAACTGGTCGCCCCCGCGCGTCTGCACCTGGTGCGGCGTACCCCCGACTATCACTACGAACTGCACGTGCTGCGCGCCGACGACGCGGCGTTCTCGGCCTGCGAGCGCGACCGCCTGCTGGACATCTCGCCGTTGCTGCTGCCCATGCTGCACAAGCACCTGGAAGCGTTGCAGCCCAACCTTGCCGAGCGCAACAGCGCCGACAACCTGCAACGGCGCTTCCAGGAACGCCTCGACCAGGCCGGCCTGACCCTGTCCAACCGCGAATTGCAGGTGTGCCTGGGCCTGCTGGCAGGACGCACCGCGCCACAGCAGGCCGAGCACCTGCAGCTCAAGGTCAACACCGTGGAAAGCTACCTGCGCCGCGCCGCGATCAAGCTGGGCATCGGCGGGCGTCACTCGCTGATGAAGTGGATGTACGCGGCCGACCCCCAAGGCCCGGCCGCGAACTGACGCCCATGCTCGACTCAATCCCGCGCCAGCGCCTCGATGGGGTCCAGGCGCGCCGCGTTGCGTGCCGGTACGAAGCCGAACAGCACGCCGATCAAGGTGGAGCAGGCGAATGCCGTGGCGATCGATGCCGGTGAGAAGACCATCTGCCACTGCTGGACGAACAGCGTGAACAGGTAGCCGATCCCATACGACAGGCCGATGCCCACCAGCCCGCCAAAAAGACACACCATCACCGCCTCCACCAAAAATTGCTGGCGGATATCCGACTGCCGCGCCCCCACCGCCATGCGGATGCCGATCTCACGGGTGCGCTCGGTGACCGACACCAGCATGATGTTCATCACCCCGATGCCACCGACCACCAGCGAAATCACCGCGATCAGCGACAACAGCAAGGTCAGCGAGCGGCTGGTCTTCTGCACCGTTTGCATGATGCTGTCCAGGTTGTTGGTGAAGAAATCCTTGCTGCCATGGCGCTGCAGCATCAGCGCGTTGACCTCCTGATCCACCCGCTGGCTGGGAATGCCGTCCTTGATCCGCACGCTGATGCTGTCCAGGTGACGCTGGCCGAGCACCCGCCCGGCGGCGGTCTCGTAGGGCACCCAGACGTTCAGCGCATTGCCGGCGGCGAACAGGTTCTTGGTGTCCTTGGTCACGCCGATCACCGTGCACGGCAGGTTGCCGATCAGAATCACTTGACCGAGCGGATCGACGCCTGCGCCGAACAGCCGCTGGCGCGTGTTGTGGTCGATCACCACGACCTGGGCCTGGCGCCGGGCATCGCTCTCGCTGAAGGCGATGCCGGCGGCCAGCTCGATGTTGCGCACCTGGAAATAGCGCTCGCTGACACCGTTGAGCTGCACGTCCAGGTCGATGTTGCGGTAGCGCACCAGCAGGCTGCGGCCGATCACCGGGGTGGCGCTGTCGACGTAGTACAGCTGGTTCAGCGCCTGCACGTCGCCGAGCACCAAGGTCTCGATGCTTTTGGCTCGACTGTCCCCGAAGTTGCTCCCCGAATAGATGTCGATGGTGTTGCTGCCGATCGCCTGGATGTCCTTGAGCACGTAGCCCTTGGCGCCTTCGCCGATGGCCGAGATCGACACCACCGACGTGATGCCGATGACGATGCCAAGCATGGTCAGCAAGGTGCGCATGCGGTGCGAGACCAAGGCGATCCAGGCCATGTTGAAGGCCTCGCGGAACAGGCCCAGGTTGGCCACCAGACGCCGCGTCGGACGGCCCTGGCGCTGGGGCTCGGCCGCCACCGCAGCGGGCGCCGCCTGCGCCGGGTTGCGCCGGTCGCTGACGATCTGCCCATCGCTCACTTCGATGATCCGCTGGGCGTGGGCCGCGACCTTCGGATCGTGGGTCACCAGGATCACCGTGTGCCCGGCACCGTGCAGTTCCAGCAGGATCGCCATCACTTCCTTGCCGCTGGCGGTGTCCAGCGCCCCGGTCGGCTCGTCGGCAAGGATCACTTCGCCACCGTTCATCAAGGCGCGACAGATACTCACCCGCTGCTGCTGGCCGCCCGACAGTTGGCTGGGGCGATGACTCAAGTGCCCGCCCAGGCCCAAGCGCCGCAGCAGCTCTTCGGCGCGCTGGTGACGCTGCGCCGAAGGCGTGCCGGCGTAGACCGCGGGAATCTCGACGTTGCGCAGCGCGTCCAGGTGCGGCAGCAGGTGGTAACGCTGGAAAATGAAGCCGAAATGGTCCCGGCGCAACGCGGCCAGGGCCTCGTCATCCATGTCGCGGGTTTCCTGACCATCGACCTGGTAGGAACCGGCGCTGGCGTGGTCGAGGCACCCCAGGATGTTCATCAGCGTCGACTTGCCCGAACCGGAGGCGCCGATGATCGCCACCAGCTCGCCGGCGTGAATGTCCAGGTCGATGTGGCGCAGGGCGAGAAACTCGCGGTCTCCCGCCATGAAACGGCGGCTCACGCCCTCCAGGCGCAGCAACGGCTGCGCGGCGATCTGCACGGGTGTGCGCTGCGCACCGGGCGCGACGTTCATGTTCATGCTCACGCCCCCGCCGCATCGCCGATCGGCTCGCCGATCACCACCCGGTCGCCTTCGGCCAGGCCTTGCTTGATCTCGACCCTGACGTTGTTGTTGATCCCGGCCTGGACCTGGCGCACCTGGGCGAAACCTTTGTCATCGAGCACACGCACGGCGAAGCGACCCTCACCCTCGCCCGGCCCGAGCGCCGCCACCGGCACGGTGAGCACCGCTTCGGCGGTGGCCAGCACGATGCGCACCTGGGCGGTCATGGCGATGCGCAAGCGATGGTCGGGGTTGGGCACCTCGAACAGCGCGTTGTAGAACACCGCGGTGTTCTGCTTGGGCGCGGCGCCGCCGCTGCGGTCGCTGCTTTCCAGGTAGTTCTGCGGCGCCGGTTCCGTGCCGCGCAAGGTGGCGTAGTAGCGGCGGTCCTCGCCGAGGATGGTGAAGTACACCGGCTGCCCCGGCGTGATGTGGATCACGTCGGCTTCCGAGACCTGCGCCTTGACCGTCATGGTGTCCAGGTCGGCGAGCTTGAGGATCACCGGCGCCAGTTGCTGGGCGATCACGGTCTGCCCTTGCTGGGTGACGATGCCCACCACATCGCCGTCGATCGGCGCGCTGATGCGGGTGTAGTCCAGGTTGACCTTGGCCGTGTCGATCTGCACCTGGGCGCTCTTGATCTGCGCGTCCAGCGAGTTGAGGGTGGCCTGCTGCACCTGATACTCGGACTCGGCGTTCTCGAAGTCCTGGCGCGAGATCGACTCGTCGTCCTGCAGCGCCTGGTAGCGCTCGTACACGCGCCGCGTCTGGTTGACCCGGGCCAAGGTCGAGCGCCGCTCGGCCTGCAGCTTTTCCTCGTCGACCTGAGCCTGGCGCAGGGTGTTGCGCAGCACCAGCGGGTCGATCTCGGCCAGCCACTGGCCCTTGCTCACCTTGTCGCCCAGCTTGACCTTCAACGAGCGCAACTGCCCGGATACCTGGGCGCCGACATCCACCTGGCGGATGCCTTCGAGCACCCCCGTGGCCAATACCGCATTCTCGATGTCGCCGCGTTCGACCGTGGCGGTGATGTAGCGCGGCGCCTTGGCCGGCGCCTGCACCGCGTACAGGGCGATGCCGGCCACCAGGGCCAGAGCGCAGGCCAGGCCGACCTTGCGAAATCCATTCTTGTCCATAAGCACTCGTTTTCCATTGCCAATGCAGGCGTGGGGCTGGGCAGCGCGGGGGCTGCCCGGCCCCGACGCGATCAAGGAGTCACCCGTACCAAGCGCTGACCGTCATGCCACCAGGCCGCCAGGCTGAATACCTCGGGCGTCTTGAGGATGCTGTAGTGGTTGCCCGGGCCGTGCCATAGCGTCAATTGCGGCAGTACACGCTGCCAGCCGGCCTGCATGGCGGCCTGCTCGCGCTGGTTGCCGGCGGCATCCAGGGTCGCGTCGGCCACCAGCACCAGGCTCACCGGGCCGCTGTAGACACCCGGCGCCAGGTACGGGGTGCGCAGCGCGCTGGCGAACGTGCGGGCGATGCCCTGCAGGGCCTGCAGCGAAGACCGCGCGGGCATCAAGCCGACCCGCACCATGGCCTGGTGCAAGGTCGACAGTTGCTGCGCGTCGTCCAGTGCGGCGAAGGCATCGCGGTCGAGCTGCAAGTCGCGCCCGCTGGACAGTTGCAGCGACTCGATCAGCCGTTGCAGCGCCGCCGTGGCGGTGTAGGGCCGACCACAGACGCTGTCGCTGCCAGGCGCTTCGCTGTCGATCAGGGTCAGCGAGCGCACCTCGCGCCCCTGTGCCTGCAAACGCACCGCCACGGCATGCGCCACCCAGCCGCCGAACGAATGCCCGACCAGGTTCAGCGGCCCGTACGGATGCAGCGCCTCGATGGCCCGCACATGACAGGCTGCCGCCGCCTCGATGCTGCTGTGCGGCGGAGCGGCAGCGTCCAGCCCGCGCGATTGCAGACCGTACACCGGCCACTCGCTGCCCAGCGCTTCGGCCAGGCCGATGAAGCGGGTGACGCTGTCGCCCGCACCCGGCAGGCAGAACACCGGGGCGTATCCGCTCTGCCCGCTCTGGATCGCCACCAGCGGCTGGACATCGGCCCATGGCGCACACTCGCCGCCACGGGCGGCCTGCAAGGCTTCGCCCAGCGCGCAGCCGAGCGCCTGCACGTGCGGCGCCTGCATCATGCTCAGGTGATCGCCCGGCACTTCGATACAGCGCAACTGGCCCGCCGGCACCGTACGGTCCCAGCCCAAGTGCGCCACGTCGCCATGGTGACGGCGGCTGTCGCAGGCCTGGAACAGATGGATGGCGATCCCCAAGGCTTCGGGACGGTAATGCGCCATGGCGTGGGCATGGGCCAGTTCGCGTTCGAAGAACCACTGCAATTGCTCATCGTCGGCCGTGGCCAGCTCGGGATAGAGCAAGCCTTGCTCGCGGCAGGCCGTCAGCAACACGGCGAACGACGCCTGCCCGTCATCCAGCGCCTGTACCTGGGCCAACTGCGCGGCGCCCTCGGCGCCCTGACCCTGCCAGTAGCCGGCGCAATGCAGCAGCAACTGCCGTTGCAGCACCCGTGCCCCCTGCCAGCGCGCCTTGCCTTGGTCCACCCAGCGCGGCTGCCAGGTGTCGATCAGGCCCAGAAACTCGACGGGCTGGTCGGCCCCGAGCAGTTGCGCGGCGATCTCATAGGCCAGCAGGCCGCCGAAGGACCAGCCAGCCAGGCGGTACGGCCCCTGCGGCTGTACCTGGCGAATGCGCTCGATCTGCGCGCGGGCCAAGGCTTCCAGCGTGTCAGGCTGCGCCTGCCCCAAGGCAAGGCCCGGCACGCCGTAGATCGGGAAGTCGCCGTCCAGGGCGCGGCCCAGCACCGGGAAGTAGAAGTCCATGCCGCTGAATTCGTGAATCAGGAACAGCGCAGGCTCGCGGCCCTCGGCACGCACGCAGACCAAGGCCTCGACGTTTGCGTCTTCGCCGCTGTCCAGGTGCTGCGCCAGGGCGGCCACGCTGGGGTGCTGGAACAGCTCGGCCAGCGACACCGTCAGCCCCTGCTCGCGCAGCAGGCCGATCAAGCGGATCGCCAACAGCGAGTGGCCGCCCAGGTCGAAGAAGCTGTCATGCCGCCCCACCCGCTCGACCTCCAGCACCGGCGCCCACAGCGCGGCCAACTGCCGCTCCAGCGCCGTGGCCGGTGCCTGGTACAGGCTCTCCAGCAGGTCCTGGGGCGAAGGCTGCGGCAAGGCCTTGCGGTCGATCTTGCCGTTGTTGGTCAAAGGCAGTGCATCGAGCCGCAGCCAGGCCGAGGGCAGCATGTAGGCGGGCAAACGCGCCTGCAGCCAACTGCGCACGGTGCCGACCTCCAGGCTCGGGTCCTGGACCGTGAACCAGGCGACCAGACGCGCCGATTGGCCCGGGGCAAGCCCCTGCGCCATGACCACCACCTCGTTGATGCCGGGGCACTGGGCCAGGTGGTGTTCGATCTCGCCCAGTTCGATGCGCAAGCCACGGATCTTCACCTGATCGTCGTTGCGCCCCAGGCATTCGAGTTGGCCGTCGTCGCGCCAACGGCCCAGATCGCCGGTGCGGTACAGCCGCGCGCCAGGCCGCGCGCTGAAGGGATCGTCAAGGAAGCGTTCGGCGGTGAGCTCGGGGCGGTTCAGGTAGCCCAGCGCCACGCCGTCGCCGCCGATGTACAACTCGCCCACCGCGCCCAGTGGTACGGGGCGCCGATGGGCGTCCAACACATGCACCTGGGTACCACCAATGGGCGTGCCGATGGGCACCTGCTCGGCCTCTGCCGGCAGCTCGCGGATCTGTCCGGCGGTGGCGTAGGTGGTGGTCTCGGTGGGGCCGTAGCAATGCACCAGACGCAACGCCGGGGCCTGGGCCAAGAGGCTGCGGAAGGCCTCGGGGTCGGCGCGCTCGCCACCACACATCAGCACCCGCAGCCCAGCCAGCACCTCCGGGATCATCTGCACGTACTGGTTGAACAGCGCGGTGGTGACGAACATCACCGTCGCTCCATCCTCGTCCAGCGCACGCCCCAGGCGCACGGGGTCGAGCAGCGTGTCCGGGTCGATCACCAGCACCTGGCCGCCGTTGAGCAAGGCGCCCCAGACCTCCACGGTGCTGGCATCGAAGGCCGGGTTGGCGGCGAAGGCAATACGGTCCTGGGCGCTGAAATCGGCGTAGCCGTCGTCGAGCACCAGGCGGACGATGCCGCGATGGGCCACGCGCACGCCCTTCGGCGCCCCGGTGGAACCGGAGGTGTACATCACATAGGCCACGCTGTCGCCGCCCTGGGCCAGACCGGGGTTGTGCTCCGGCTGGCCGGAAAGGTCCAGCCGGTCGAGGTCGATGCGCCGGGCACGGTAGCCCAGGCGCGCGTCGCTGGCACAGATCAGCGCCACGGCCTGGCAGTCCTGCACCATGTAGCCCTGGCGCTCGGCGGGCGCCTGGATGTCCAGCGGCACATAGGCTGCCCCGCATTTGGCCACGGCCAACTGCGCTTGCAGCAGTTCCAGCGAACGCGGCAACAGCAGCGCGACGTGGTCACCCGGCGCCACGCCCTGTTCGATCAGGTAATGGGCCAGGCGATTGGCCTGGGCGTTGAGTTCGGCATAGGTCAGGCTGCGGTCCTGCTCGCGCGCCGCCACGGCCAGCGGATGGCGCGCCACCTGCTGCTCGAACAGGCGGTGCACTGCCAGGTCACGGGGGTAGCGGCGTTCGCTGGCATTGAAGCGTTCGCGCAGGCGTTGCGCTTCGTCGGCAGGCACCACCGAAAGCTGTTCCAGCCCCGCCTGGCGCTCGCCTTCCAGCGCCTGCAACAGCGCCTCGAGCCCCTGCTGCAGATAGCCGCAGAGGCGCCGCGCATCGATACCGGGCTCGGTCTGCGCCGTCAGGCTGAAGCCTTCGCCAAAGTCGTCGATGCTCACCGCCAACGGATAGTTGCTGCGCTCCTGCGCCTGCACCACCTCGATGCCGTCCCAGGCCGCGCGTTCGTCGTCGTGTGCGCCGGCCGGGGTGCCATGCCGGTAATTGAGCAACGCGCTGAACAGCGGCGCGCCGTTGGGCAGCGCACTGCAGCGCTGGGCCAGGGCCAGCGGCGCCTGCTCATGGGCGAGCAGCCCGGTCAAACGGGCATGGGCCTGCTGCAACGCGGCCTGGGCCGATTGCCCGGCCAAGTTCAGGCGCAGCGGCAAGGTGTTGATGTACACGCCAAGGCCCCGCTCGGCCCCCTCGCCACCGCGCAGCCGGCCCAGCAGCACGGTGCCGAACACCACGCTGTCGCGCCCGCTCAATTGCCCGAGCACCTGGGCCCAGGCCAGGTGCATCAGGCTGGCAGCGCTGACGCCCTGCTGGCGCGCCAGCTCACGCACCCGGCGACTCAACGCAGCGTCCAGTCGCTGATGGTGCTCGGTCACGGCGTCCAAGTGCGGGCGGGCGTGGCCGCCATAGGCCAGCGTCGGTTCGTCGATGTCCGCCAACTGTTCACGGAAGAACGCCTCGGCGCGTGCCGGATCGTGGCTGTGCTGCAACTGGGCGATGTAGTTGCGATAGGGCACGGCCGCCGGCAGTTGCTGAGCCTGGTCGAGCAGACAGGCTTGCAGTTCGCTGCGCAGCAGTGCCAGGGCCACATGGTCCATGACCAGGTGATGGAACAGCAGGCTCGCGTCGATCCGCCCGCTGTCCGGGTCGGTGCGGTGCACCAGGCGCAGCAGCGGCGCCCGGCCCAGGTCGAACTGGCGGACATCGGCGATATCCCCCGCCTGCACCACCTGCAGCGGCGCGTGGCGCCAGACCACCTGCACCGGCTCGGCCAGGCCCTGCCAGTGGAATGCACTGCGCAGGCTGTCGTGCCGCGCGATCACGTGATCCAAAGCCTGGTGCAGACGTTGCAGACGACTGCGGTCGGCCAGGCGGAATTCGGCCTGCAACACATAGGCCGCTTCTCCCTCGTGGGCCAAGTGATGGAAGAGCATGCCGGTCTGCAGCGGTCCCAGCGGGTAGATGTCCTGGACATTGGCGCAGCCGCCCTCGACCTGGGCGACGATCCGCTCGATCGCCTCCTGCTCCAGGGTGACCAAAGGCAGCAGTTCCGGGGTGATACGGGTGCAGTCGGCGGCGATGCGGTTGGCCGGTACCTGCACCTGCTCCAGCGGCTGCAGCGTGGCGGCCAGCGCCGCCAGGTCCGGCGCGCTGAACAGGGCCTGGATATCCAGCGCCAGGCCGCGCGCGCGCAGGCGGGCGACCAGCGTTACCGCCAGCAGCGAATGGCCCCCCAGCGTAAAGAAATTGTCGTGCCGCCCCACACGTTCCAGCCCCAGCAACTGACCGCACAGCTCAGCGACCAGGGTTTCTTCAGCCCCTTGCGGGGCGTGATAGGCCTGTTGCTGCAAGGCTTCGACCTTGGGCTGCGGCAGCGCCTTGCGGTCGAGCTTGCCGTTGGGGCTCAACGGCAGGCGCGTCAGGTGCAGGAACTGCGCCGGCACCATGAACTCCGGGAGTTGCCCCAACAGCGCGGCGCGCAGCGCCTGGGTGTCCTGCTCGACGCCGGTGTAGTAGGCCACCAGACGCTTGCCCGAAGGCGGCACGTCCAGCGCCAGCACGGCCGCCTCCTGGACGCCCTCGACACGGGTCAGGCAAGCCTGGATCTCGCCCAGCTCGATGCGCAACCCGCGAATCTTCACCTGGTCGTCGTTGCGGCCCAGGTACTCCAGGGTGCCGTCGGCCAGATGCCGGGCCAGGTCACCGGTGCGGTACAGGCGCGCGCCGGGTCGGGTGCCGAACGGGTCGTCGATGAAGCGTTCAGCGCTCAGGTCGTCGCGGTTCAGGTAGCCACGGGCGACCTGCACGCCACCGATGTACAGCTCGCCGGCCACGCCTTGCGGAACCGGCTGGCCTTGCGCATCGAGCACGTACAGCGTGGTGTTGGCGATGGGCTTGCCGATGGGCGTGTTGTCCGGCGTCTGCGCCAGCGGCTCGGCGCAGTGCCAGGCGCTGACGTCCACCGCCGCCTCGGTCGGGCCGTACAGGTTGTGCAGCTCGACACTCGGCAGT